>NZ_SOFV01000039.1:0-108384 GCF_004402465.1 Cryobacterium sp. TMT2-14
GACCGGGCGCCGGCAGCCGGGCGGGCGGGCGCCGACCGGGCGGGCGCCGGCAGCCGGCCCGGTGCACGGTGGCATCCGGACCACGAGACGGCGGCACCATCCAGGCCCCCCGGACAACCCCGTTCCTAGCCCTGTAGATAATATACGATCTGTGATACCGTTTCGAGATCGCACGATTCCAGCACCACACAGGGAAATACAAAGGGGTATTCCATGGCATTGACGACCGACCGAGCGAGCGCCGCGAAAGCGACCGCCGCGAAACGACACGAGGAACGCCGGGTCCTCGCAGGCACCATGGTGGGCACCACCATCGAGTGGTACGACTTCTTCATCTACGCGCAGGCCGCCGGCCTCGTGCTGGCCGGGCTGTACTTCGCCCCGCTCGCCAACGACAACGCCGGTCTGGCGCAGCTCGTGGCCTGGGCCTCCCTCGGCATCAGCTTCCTCTTCCGCCCGCTGGGCGCGGTCGTGGCCGGCCACCTCGGTGACCGCCTCGGCCGCAAGGCCATGCTCGTGCTGACCCTCGTCATCATGGGCGCGGCCACGGCACTGATCGGCCTCCTGCCGACCTTCGAGCAGATCGGCGTCTGGGCGCCGATCCTGCTGATCGTGCTGCGCATCCTGCAGGGCTTCTCGGCCGGCGGGGAATGGGGCGGTGCCGCCCTGATGTCGGTTGAGCACGCCCCGGTCAACAAGCGCGGATTCTTCGGCGCGTACCCGCAGATCGGCGTGCCGACCGGGCTCATCCTCGCCACCGGCGTCATGCTCCTGGTGACCAGCACGATGAGCGAGGAGGCCTTCCTCGCCTGGGGCTGGCGCATCCCGTTCCTCGTCTCGGTGCTGCTTATCGTGGTCGGCTTCATCATTCGCCGCTCGGTCGACGAGAGCCCCGTCTTCAAGGAGATGCAGGATCGCAAGAAGGAATCGGCCGCCCCCCTCCGCCAGCTCTTCCGCGGCCACTGGCGCCAGGTCATCCTGACCGCCCTGATCTTCATCGCCAACAACGCCGCCGGCTACCTGTTGATCGCGTTCTTCTCCTCCTACGCCACCAAGCCGGTCGAGGCCGGCGGCCTGGGCATGGAACGCTCCCCCGTGCTGCTGGCCAGCACCATCGCCGCCGCGTTCTGGCTCGCGTCGACGATGATCGGCGGCATCCTCTCCGACAAGATCGGGCGCATCCGCACGTTCCAGTTCGGCTACGCCTGGCTGTTCCTCTGGGCCATCCCGATGTTCCTGCTGATCGACACCGGCGAGATCCTCTGGTTCACGGTGGCGCTCGTCGTGCTGGCCAGCGGGCTCGGCTTCTCGTACGGTCCACAGGCGGCGCTTTACGCGGAGATGTTCCCGGCTCAGGTACGCTACTCGGGCGTGTCCATCGGCTACGCCATGGGTGCCATCCTCGGTGGGGCGTTCGCTCCCCTGATCGCGCAGCTGCTGCTGGACGAGACCGCCTGGTCACCGTCGATCGGCATCTACATCATGGTGCTGGCCACGATCTCCTTCGTCGCGGTCTCCGTGGTGAAGGAAACCCGTGGAGTCCCGCTCGGCATTTCCCAGCACGACTAGAAAGCCGCAAAACATGCCGAACTCGACCTCCGTGGGCGCCGCCGACGTCAGCGCAAGCAACAGCGCAAGCAACAGCGCAAGCACCAGCGCAAGCCCCAGCGCGACCGGCAGCGCAAGCAACAGCGCGGGTATCAGCGTCACCGCCACCACCGATCTCGCCACACCGGGCAAGATCATTGCGGTGCACCTCAACTACCCGAGCCGGGCCGCCCAGCGCGGCCGCACGCCGGAGCAGCCGTCGTACTTCCTCAAGCCGGCGTCGTCGCGGAGTTCCAGCGGCACGCCGGTGGAACGGCCCGACGGATGCGAGCTGCTGGTGTTCGAGGGCGAGATCGCGCTGGTGATCGGGCACCGCACCCGCGGCGTCTCGCCCGAGGAGGGCTGGGCGGCGGTCTCGCACGTGACCTGCGCCAACGACTTCGGCGTGTACGACCTGCGCTACGCCGACAAGGGCTCGAACCTGCGCTCGAAGGGCGCCGACGGCTTCACCCCCGTCGGGCCGACACTGCTGCCGGCGGCCGGCCTCGACCCGGCAGCGCTGCGCATCCGCACCTGGGTCAACGGCACGCTCGTACAGGAGGACACGACCGCCGACCTGCTCTTCGGGTTCGGCCGGCTCGTCGCCGACCTCTCGCAGCTGCTCACGCTCGAGCCCGGCGACCTGATCCTCACCGGCACGCCGGCCGGATCGTCGGTCGTCGTGCCCGGCGACATCGTCGAGGTCGAAGTGGATGCCCCAGGAGCCCCGGGCGCACCCCGCACCGGCCGCCTCGTCAGCCCGATTCGGCAGGGCACGGTGCCGTTCGGCGCGTTCGGGGCCGGCCCGCGGGTCGACGATCTGCAGCGCACCGAGGCGTGGGGTTCGGCGGAGGCGGCCGGGCTCGCACCGACATCCGTCACCGCACCCACAGCGGAGCAGACGCCCCCGCCGTTAGCCCTCACCCCCGAGCTGAAGGCCCGGATCAACAGTGTGGGCACCGCCACCCTCAGCGCCCAGTTGCGCAAGCGCGGGCTCAACTCGGTGTCGATCGACGGCCTCGGCTCGACCCGGCCGGGCGCCCGTCTCGTCGGCCGGGCCCGCACACTCCGGTACATTCCGGCGCGGGAGGACCTGTTCGAGTCGCACGGCGGCGGCTACAACGCCCAGAAGCGCGCCTTCGACTCGCTCGGACAGGGCGACGTGCTCGTGATCGAGGCCCGCGGCGAGCGCGGCACGGGCACGGTCGGCGACATCCTCGCCCTGCGCGCCCAGATGCGCGGCGCGGCCGGCATCGTGACGGATGGCGGTGTGCGCGATCTCGCGGCCGTCACCGCCCTGGAGATCCCGACCTACCACGCCGGACCGCACCCTGCCGTGCTCGGACGCCGGCACGTGCCGTGGGACACGGACCTGACCGTGGCCTGCGGCGGGGCATCCGTGCAGCCCGGCGACGTGATCGTCGGGGACGCCGACGGGCTGATCGTGATCCCGCCGCACCTGGTTGAGGAGGTGGTCGCCGCAGCCATCGTGCAGGAGCGCGAGGAGACCTTCATCGCCGCCATGGTCACGGCCGGGCACGGCGTCGACGGGCTCTACCCGATGAACGCCGAGTGGAAGGCCCGTTATCGGGTCTGGCTGGAGGAGCAGGCATGACGGCCTCGGTCTCGACAGGCTCGGCGGGCTCGACTGGATCGACAGGCTCGGCGGGCTCGACTGGATCGACAGGCTCGGCGGGCTCGACTGGCGTTGCGACTGGCTCGACCAACGGCGTCTCGACCACCGGCGCGGAGGCGTCGCTGAGCAAGGCGCAGCTCGCCCACCGGTGGATCCGGGCCCGCATCTCCGACGGCAGCTTCAGCCCGGGCTACCGCCTGGTGCTCGGGCAGATCGCCCGGGAGATCGGTGTCAGCACCGTGCCGGTGCGGGAGGCCATCCGCCTGCTGGAGGCAGAGGGTCTGGTCACGTTCGAGCGCAACGTCGGCGCCCAGGTGGCCATGCTCGACGTCACCGAGTACACCCACACGATGCAGACGCTGGCCCTCGTCGAGGGCTACGCCACCGCCCTGTCGGCGCCGCGGCTCGACCCGGAGACGCTGCTGCGCGCCCGGGAGATCAACGCGGAGATGGACGAGTGCCTGCACCACTTCGACCCGGTGCGTTTCACCTGCCTGAACCGCGAGTTCCACTCGGCCCTGTTCGAGGCCTGCAGCAATGCGCATATCCTCGACCTGGTGCAGCGGGGCTGGAGCCGGCTCGGCACCCTGCGCGAATCCACGTTCAGCTTCGTGCCCGGTCGGGCGCACGAGTCCGTCGCCGAGCACACCGCGCTGCTCGACCTGATCAAGGACGGCGCCGATCCCCTGCAGATAGAACTGGCCGCGCGCGACCACCGGCTCGGCACCCTGAACGCCTTCCTCGCCCAGCAGCACACCGCCCCCACCGCCTCCACCCCCTAACAGCCAATCCCGCAACTGTTCCCGTAACGGACGACTGTTGCCCGCACACCGGGAACATTCGTCCGATTCGGCAACAGTCGCGGACGCATCCGTTGCCCTCGAAAGGAAGAACAATGAAGTTCCGCACCGACCCGAGTCAGATCACAGGCTCTATCGCGCCCCTGATGAGCCCGTTCACGGCCGACGGCGCCGTCGACCACGCCGGCCTCACCAACCTCGTGAACTGGCAGCTCGCCTCCGGCACGCACGGGATCTCGCTCGGCGGCTCCACCGGCGAGCCGAGCTCGCAGACCATCATCGAACGTGCCAGCGCGATCCGCACCGTGGCCGCCGCGGTCGGCGACCGGGTGCCGTTCATGCCCGGCACCGGCTCGGCCAAGCTCGACGAGACCCTCGAGCTCACCGCCGCGGCCCAGGACGCCGGCGTCGACGCCGCCCTGATCATCACCCCCTACTACGCCCGCCCCACCCAGGAAGCCCTCTACTTCTGGTACAAGACCGTGGCCGAGGAGTTTCCGGACCTGCCGATCGTCGCCTACAACGTGCCCAGCCGCACCGCCGTGGACATCGCACCGGAGACCATCGCCCGCCTCTACCGCGATTTCGACAACTTCGTCGGCGTCAAGGAGACCACCAAGGACTTCGAGCACTTCTCCCGGGTGCTGCAGCTCTGCGGCCCCGAACTGCTGGTCTGGAGCGGCATCGAACTGCTCTGCCTGCCTCTGCTGGCCCTCGGCGGCGTGGGATACATCAGCGCCACGAGCAACATCGCCCCGGTCGCGCACGTCGAGATGTACAACGCGTGGATGGCCGGCGACATCGAGACGGCCCGGCGCATCCACTACGGCCTGCACCCACTCGTCGACCTGCTTTTCGTCGAGACGAACCCGGCCCCGGGCAAATGGGTGCTCGAGCAGCGCGGCCTGATCGAGAGCGGCTTCGTGCGCCCGCCGCTGATCACCCCGACGGATGCGGGCATCGCCAAAATGCAGGCGCTCCTGGCCGCCGGCGAGCAGTACCTCTCCCCCGTCGACGGCTTCACTGTCGCCGGCTTCACCCCGAAAGCAGCCTGAGCCATGACCGACACCACCATGACCGAGACCGCCGTGACCGACACCACCACCACGAGAACCCGCGCGCAGCACGTGCCCGAGAACCTGCCGTCCCGCATCCAGCACTTCATCGGCGGCCGGTTCGTCGACAGCGTCTCCGGCGCGACCTTCAACGTGCTCGACCCGGTGTCGAACCAGACCTACGCCACCGCCGCAGCCGGCCAGAAGGAAGACGTGGACCTCGCCGTCGCCGCCGCGACCGACGCCTTCGTAGCCGGGCCGTGGCCGAGGATGAAGCCGCGCGAACGCTCCCGCATCCTGAACAAGATCGCCGACGCCGTCGAGGCCCAGGATGCCCGCCTCGCCGAACTCGAGACGTTCGACACCGGCCTGCCGATCACCCAGGCCCTCGGCCAGGCCAAGCGGGCGGCCGAGAACTTCCGCTTCTTCGCCGACCTGATCGTGGCGCAGACCGACGACACCTACCAGGTGCCAGGCAGCCAGATCAACTACGTCTTCCGCAAACCGGTCGGCGTGGCCGGGCTGATCACCCCGTGGAACACCCCGTTCATGCTGGAGAGCTGGAAGCTCGCCCCCGCACTGGCCGCCGGCTGCACGGTCGTGCTCAAGCCGGCCGAGTTCACGCCGCTGTCGGCGAGCCTGTGGGCGGAGATCTTCCGCTCCGCCGGGCTGCCCGACGGGGTCTTCAACCTGGTCAACGGGCTGGGTGAGGAGGCCGGGGACGCGCTGGTCAAGCATCCGGATGTCCCCCTCATCTCGTTCACGGGCGAGACCACCACGGGTCAGACCATCTACCGCAACTGCGCCGCGAACCTCAAGGGCATGTCGATGGAGCTCGGCGGCAAGTCCCCCGCCGTGGTCTTCGCCGACGCCGACCTCGAGGCCGCGCTCGACTCGACCCTGTTCGGGGTGTTCTCGCTCAACGGCGAGCGCTGCACCGCCAGCAGCCGCATCCTGGTGGAACGCCCGATCTACGACGACTTCTGCGCCCGCTATGCGGCCCGGGCACAGAACATCGTCGTCGGCGACCCACACGACCCTGCCACCGAGGTCGGCGCGCTCGTGCACCCCGAGCACTACGCCAAGGTGATGAGCTACGTCGAGATCGGCAAGAGCGAGGGCCGCCTGCTCGCCGGCGGCGGCCGCCCCCAGAACCTGCCGGAGGGCAACTACGTGTCCCCGACCGTGTTCGTGGATGTCGCCCCGACGGCCCGCATCTTCCAGGAGGAGATCTTCGGACCGGTCGTGGCGATCACGCCGTTCGACACCGACGAAGAAGCCCTCGAGCTGGCCAACGGCGTCAAGTATGGCTTGGCCGCATACATCTGGACCAGCAACCTCACCCGGGCGCACACCTTCGCGCAGTCGATCGAGGCGGGCATGGTCTGGCTCAACTCACACAACGTGCGGGACCTGCGCACCCCGTTCGGAGGGGTCAAGGCCTCGGGCCTCGGCCACGAGGGCGGCTACCGCTCGATCGACTTCTACACCGAGCAGCAGGCCGTGCACGTTTCCCTCGGGCCTGTGCACACCGCCCGCTTCGGCGCCCACTGATCTCGGGTCCCCGGTCCCGGGTCCCGACACGCTCGACCACCGACACGCTCGACCACCGCGACATCTCAATGAGGAGGATTCCATGACCACCACCCCCATCCCCACGCCGACCGCGACCCCGCCGGACATCCTGCGCTGCGCCTACATGGACATCGTCGTCACCGACCTGGCCCGCTCGCGTGCGTTCTACGTCGACGTGCTCGGCCTCGTCGTGACCGAGGAGAGCGACACCGAGATCTACCTGCGCAGCTTCGAGGAGTTCATCCACCACAACCTGGTGCTGCGCCAGGGCCCGGTCGCCGCAGTCGCCGCGATGGCCTTCCGGGTGCGCGCCCCCGAAGACGTGGGTCTGGCCGAGGCCTGGTATCAGGAGCTCGGCTGCCGCACCGAACGCCGCATCAACGGGTTCGTGAAGGGTGTCGGTGACTCCGTGCGCGTCGAAGACCCGCTCGGCTTCCCCTACGAGTTCTTCTACTCGGTCGACCACGTCGAACGCCTGGCCTGGCGCTACGACTTGCAGGGTCCCGGCGCCCTCGTGCGCCTGGACCACTTCAACCAGGTCACCCCCGACGTGGGACTCGGCCGCGGCTACCTCGAGGACCTCGGCTTCCGCGTCACCGAGGACATCCAGGACGAAGACGGCGTCACCTACGCTGCCTGGATGCGCCGCAAGGACACCGTGCACGACACCGCCCTGACCGGCGGCGACGGCCCGCGGATGCACCACATCGCCTTCTCCACGCACGAGAAGCACAACATCATCTACATCTGCGACAAGCTCGGCGCCCTGCGGATGTCGGACGTCATCGAGCGCGGCCCCGGCCGCCACGGCGTCTCGAACGCGTTCTACCTCTACCTGCGCGACCCCGACGGCCACCGGGTCGAGATCTACACCCAGGACTACTACACCGGCGACCCCGACAACCCCGTCGTCACCTGGGACGTGCACGACAACCAGCGCCGCGACTGGTGGGGCAACGCGGTCGTGCCGAGCTGGTACACGGATGCCTCACTGGTGCTCGACCTGGACGGCAACCCCCAGCCGGTCATGGCCCGCACCGAGTCCAGCGAGATGGCCGTCACGGTCGGCGCCGACGGGTTCTCGTACACCCGCAAGAACGACGTGGAGCACGGCTTCAAGCTCGGCAATACGCTCTGACACTCACGTGCGGGTGGTGTCAGGCCGTGCGCAGTTCCCCGCGCAGGATCGACTCGCCGGAGTGCTGCGGGTCGCCGTCGTCGGGTTCCGCGGAGACGTCGACCAGCGGGTACTGCGACAGGTCGACGCCGTCGGGGATGGCGAAGCGCCCGGACTCACCGTCGAGCAGTCCGATGCTGATCAGCCCGGACGCATCCGCCTTGATCAGCCACACCTCGCGCAGATCGGTGTCGGCGCTCACCCCGGTGACGTCGAGCACGACCTCCCGGTGGCCGTCGGCCGTCTTCGCGACGTAGGCGCTGCCGGCGGCGTCCCAGCCGGGGTACGGGTCCAGCTGGGCCTCGGCGAGTAGCACCGGCGCGGGTTCCTGCTGCTGTGCGGACTGCCACCAGATGCCGCCGCCGAGGCCGCCGAGCAGCCCGGCGATGCCGGCGGCCACGGCCCTCGGCATCCAGTTGCGGCGTCGTGGGAGGGGGCGCAGGGCGGAGCCGATGTCGGTGACCGTGGCGGACGGGGTCTCGACAGGCTCGACCACCGGTGCAGGGGTCTCGACAGGCTCGACCGCTGCAGGGGGCTGGTCCGCTGCCTCGTAGCCGCTGCGCCCAGGGGTGGCGGCCACGGCGTCGGACAGGCCGAGGGCGGCGTGGATACCGGCCCAGACTCGATCGCCGGGCTCCACGAGTTGCACGCTGCGCGCGGACCGGCCGACGTGGGCGGTGTGCTGCAGGGCGATGAGTTCCAGGGAGCACTCGGGGCATTCCGACAGGTGCTGGCGTTCGGGTTCGGTGAGGTCGAACTCTGTCATTGCAATGAGAGCGAGGTTTTCCCGGTCAATGTGTGTCATCGTTCGCCTCCAATCTGGTGCGCAGTCTCGAAAGACTTCGGCGGATGTGACTCTTAACGGTGCCGAGCGGCAGTCCGAGGTTATCGGCGATTTGGGTGTGCGTGAGATCGTCGTAGAAGGCCAGCTGCATCACCTGCTGCGGAACGGGTCCGAGCCGGCGAAGTTCGTCGCTCATCAGCACACGATCCGCGATGTCGGCGGATTCGTCGGTCTGGCTGAGCGCGGTGTCAACGAGGGCAGCTTCCTCGACCCGCCGCCGTCGTGAGCGGGCCTCGTGGGCATCCGCAACGGTGTGCCGAGTGATCCCGACGAGCCAGGCCGGCAGAGGCGACCGCGACGCATCAAATCCGTCCCGCCCGCGCCAGGCGGCGATGAAGACCTTCTGGGTGACGTCTTCGGCTTCGCCGGGATCGCCGAGCGAACGAACGGCGATCGTGTAGACGAGGGATGACCAGCGGGCGTAGGCCTCGGCGAGCGCACGTTCGTCTCCCGCCCGAAACGCGAGAACGAGCTGGGCGTGGTCGTCTTCGTCGGTGAGTGCCGTCACGTCGTATCGGTTTCCCCCGGTTGGTGAGCGCATCGGGAGGTCGTACATGTCAGACTCCGCCGGAGAGCAAGCCTCGACCACCGTGATGACCAGCATAGCCACCCCTCTGCGTCATGGTGCCTGGGTCATGCGATTGGACTCGCCGAGACGATTACGTTGGACAGATAGGTGCGGGCGTCGTAGTCGAATTCGCCGCCGCAGGTCACAAGGGTGAGCCGGTTGGGACCGGACCGGTCGAAGATCGAGTTCCAGGGCACATCCTGTTTGACCACGGTTTGAACGGATTCCACGGAATAGCGACGCTCCTGACCGTCGTCGGTGGTCACCACGATCTCGGTGCCCGCACGCGCCGAGGCGAGCTGGGCGAACGGTCCGATGTCGTAAATCAGGGAGTCGACGTGAGCGGCGATCACGGTCGCGCCGGTGGTGCTGGCCGGTGACGGTCCAAAGCGATACCAGGCGGCGAGCGAGGGGTCTTTTGGCAGCTCCATCGCCCCGTCGTCGGCCAGACCGACGGACTCGATGGCCATGTCGATTCCGAGGGAGTCGACTCGGATGGTCTGGGGCGGCCGGGCCTGCGGGGTCTGGTTCTGATCCAGCGAGGAACTGACGGTCGGCACGTCGACCTCGGCGACGGGCAGCGGGGCCGACGGCGTCGGAGTCGGCGCTGCGTTCGTCGGGGGAACGTAGGCCGTGGGCGATGATGCGCTCGGGGCGCTGCTGCAGCCCGTGAGCAGGGCGAGAGCCACAGCGAGCACTGTGAAAGTGCCCGCTGTGGCTCTCATTGTGGATCTCCCTTTCTGACTGGCGTGACTAGCGGCGAGCCGCGGACAGGCGACGCATACCGACGACGGCGGCGGCGACCAGACCCATCAGCGCGGCGGCGAACCCACCGACCATGAGCCCCGTGGAGTCGTCCGCCTGGTTGGTGGCGACGAGACCGGCCTCACCGGCGGGGATGCTGTCCGGGTTGGAGTGAAGCCCGTCGATGGTCTGAACGGCCAGGGCCAGGTTCTTGTCGGTCAGGCTGCCCCACGCGTAGACGATCGTGTTCGTGCCCTCTGCGACGTTGACGTCTGCCGGGCCGATCACCGGGTCAGTCGTTCCGGTTGCGGCGACGGCGGCCGAGATGGTGCCGGCCGGCAACGTGAGCACGGATTCCTTCGGGTTCACCAGGGCGGTGATCGCGACGGCTCCGTTGGCGAGAACATCGACCGCGGGGGCTGCTGCCACGTGGCGAACCGTCAGGCGGCCCTCCCCGGCGGCGAGCTGCGAGATGTCGTTGGTGAACAGCGACGCCGTGGGCTTGCCGGCCTCGTCGAGGTGCGCGGCGGCGGTGTAGTTCTTGCCGGCTTCGAGCGGGAGGTCGACCGGGCCGATGGCAGGTGCGCTGGCATCCGCTGCGTCCGACGCGGTGATGGCCACCTTGTAGGTGCCGGGAGCGAGGTCGAGCGGACCGGCGAGGTCGCCCGGCTTGAAGTCGTCCAGGGTCAGCTTGTCGTTCACGTAGACGTCGACGGTGAGGCCGGGAACTCCGTGAAACACAGACAGCTTCGCGACGTCTTCGGCTGCCTGTGCCGGAGCGAGACCGCCGAGGGCGACGAGAGCACCGAGAGCGCTGGCCGTCATTCCGATCTTGAGGGACTTGTGCATCGTTTCCTCCTGCGTAATGGATCTGTGAGTGGGTCACTCTGAAGAGATTCTTGAAACCTCTTTAACCCCTACTTCTCTCGCACGTCCCCAAACGGATGCACATGCATGGAAATCTCTGTAAAACTTTTTTTGCGGGCTGCAGGTCGCGCGCGATTTCATCGGCTCGCCGCGGCGCGATGCAGGGAGATGTCCCGGCGGAAGACCAGCATCACCACCACCAGCGACACGGCCGAGAACGCGGCCCCGCCCGCGAACATCGCCGGGTAGCCGAGCCAAGGCTCGAGCAGGGACAGCGCCAACGGCACGAAGAACCCCAGGTAGGTGATGCCGTAGTAGATCGCGGTCAGCCGGGCGAGGTGGTCGGGCGGCGCGATCCGCTGCACCTCCTGCAGCCCCGACACCATCAGCAGGCCGTACGCGGCGCCGAGCAGGGCCGCCGCCGGCAAAATCAGCCAGAGCACGGGTGGGCTCACGGCGACGGATGCGAGCAGCAGCGACCCGACGGTCAGCATCAGCGCGAACATGATTCCTCGGGCATTGTGCCCGGCGGTGATGCGGTGGCTGAAGAGCTGCAGCGACGCCCCCGCGACGAGAGCCACCACGCAGAGCAGGGCCGCGAATGCCACCGGCGCGGACGGGATCTCGGTCGCGGCGAGCGCCGGCAGAATGGCGTAGGCGGTCGTGGCCGTTCCGAACACCCACGGCGCCACCGGCACGATCAGGAGCAGGAACCGCGGGTACGGGGAGATGGCCGGGTGGACGGCCGGCAGGGCCCCGGCCGCGATACCCCGCCCCTGGGACTCCGGGGTGCAAAACAGCAGAAGGCCGAAGAGCACGGCGATGACGGTGTGCGCCGCGTACGGCAGCACGCCGGGGAACGGCGCCCACTGGGCCAGCGCTCCGGAGCTCGCCGCGCCGAGTGCGAAACCGAGGGACAGCGCGATGGTCGCCCGTCGTGCCCCCGAGGAACGGTCGGCCCCGAAGTCGAACGGTCTCGCGGAGAGTTCCTTCACCCAGCTGGTGCCCACGGCCATGGCCAGGCCGAGGGCGACGCCGGAGAGGATGCGGCCGGCCAGCAGCATGGGCACATTGCCCGCGGACAGGGCCAGCAGCACGCTCCCCGCGATCGCGACCCAGGGCGCGGGCAGCATCAGCGGTCGGCGGCCGAACCGGTCCGACAGCGGGCCGGCGATCAGTAGCGCCGGGATGATGCCGAGTACGTAGGCCCCGAGCAGCAGGTTCGCCAGCTGATTGGAGAACCCGTCCGCCTGTCGGTACATCACCAGCAGCGGGGTGAATTCGTTGCCGCCCCAGGCGACGGCGAAGATCGCGGCGGCCGGCGCGAGCCAGTACTTCCTGCCCCGGGCGCCGGTGAACGAGACGGATCCGGTGGTCGAGCCTGTCGAAACCGAACCCATCGCATCCTGGATGTCGGTTGTCATGACGGTCCCCCGGTCGGCATTCGGCGGCCTCGGCAGCGAGGCCCGCACGCCCCCAGCCTAGGGGAGGCGCCGGGGCTCACTCCCCCCAGCCGGCGGCGAACCAATTCGACGGAGATTTTGCAATATGTGCGGGTTTTCAGAGTGTTGGACGCGGTTATGGGCACAATCTCCGTCGAATTCGTCAGGGTCAGGGTCAGGGCCAGGGCCAGCCGAGCTCGCGCGTGTGGCCAACTCAGGACATCCGTCGCCCGGTGGCCCGGCCGCCCCGGACCAGTGCGGAACCAGCGCGGATGTCCGGGCCGGCCCGGACGGATCTCCTGAGTTAGCCCCAACACCGGCCGGTTGCCCAGCAGCGCCAGCCGGATGCGCAGCATCTCTTGTGCGGTTCGGGCAGCCCCCACGCGCTCCGCCCCACAGCGCGAACGAATTCGACGGAGATTTTGCGATATGTGCGGGTTTCTGAAGGTGTTTAGGGCGATGCAGGCAAAATCTCCGTCGAATTCGTTAGGGGCGTGAGAGGCGAGCGAGTGCCCGGACTCAGGGCGCTCAGGGCGCTCAGGGCGCTCAGGCCAGGAACTGCAGTGCGGCGCGCTTGAACTCGCGGGAGGTGAGCGTGTTCACGTGGTCCCGGCCCGCCAGTTCGAGGTAGTCGGCACCGCGCGCGCGGGCAAGTTCGGCGACCCCGGCCGGGATGGAGTCGGCGCCGCCGGCGACGTAGAGCACGGGAATCTCGACCGGCACGTCCAGCGAGGAGCCGGCCACCCCGCCGACGCACGCCACAAGGGCCTCACGGTCGGCGCCGGCGGTGATCGCGGCACCCAGTATCGCCGCGATCGACGGGTCGGCGCCGGCGGTGCCGTCGGTCACGAACCGGCGCACGGCATCCGGATGCCACGTCTCGAACAGTTCGTCCGGCCCGGCTCCGCCGAGCACCAGTCGGCGCACCCGGGACGGCGCCAGCCGCGCGAGCGCCGCCGCCACGCGCGAGCCCATCGAATAGGCGACCACGTCGACCTGCTCCAGCCCGAGGGCGTCGAGCACGACCACGAGGTCGGCGGCGAGTTGCCGGGGCAGGTAGTCGATGCTGCGGTGCGGCTTGTCGCTACGGCCGTGACCGCGGAGGTCGAGGGTGATCACGCCGCGCCCGGTGTCCTGCAGGGCTCGCACCCAGCCGGTGCCGACCCAGGTGACCTGCGATGTCGACGCGAACCCGTGCACGAGCAGGATCGGGCGCTCGCCGGGCACGATGTCGTAGGCGATCCGCACGCCGTCGAGGCGCTGCGCGAACAGCGCCCCGCCTGCAGAGCCCACCGGAGTAGAGCCCGCCGGAGCAGAAACCGCCGGAGCAGAAACCGCCGCGGCCGGTCCCGCCGCGGCCGGTCCCACCGGGGCCGGACTCGCCCGGCCGGTCACCCCCACGCTCAGACGACCACGTCGGAGGTGACGAGCACGGCACCGGCATAGGCCAGCTCGCCCAGGGCCGCGTCACTCGTGTCCGGGGCGACGCCGGCGACGAGGTCGGTCAGTACCCGCACATGCTGGCCGTGGCCCCGCGCATCCAGGCCGGACGCGCGCACACAGTGGTCGGTGGCGAGGCCGACGATGTCGATGTCGGTCACCCCGTTCGCGATGAGCAGCTCGCCCGTCTTCTCGCCGCCCACCGAGATGCCGTCGAAAATGGAGTAGCCCGCGTGGCCCTGCCCCTTGCGAATGTGGATGGTCGTGTCCGGCAACAGCAGCGAGGGGTGGTACTCGGCGCCAGGGGTGCCCGCCACGCAGTGCACGGGCCAGGAGTCCGTGGAGCCTGGCTCGCCGGCCCGGGCGAAGTGTCCGCCGTTGTCGTTGTCGGGGTCGTGCCAGTCGCGGGAGGCGAAGATCACGTCATAGGCATCCGGATGTTCCGCCAGCAGCGCGCTGACGCCCGCGGCCACCGCAGACCCACCCTCGACGGCGAGGGCCCCGCCCTCGGTGAAATCGTTCTGAACGTCGATGATGAACAGGGCCCTGGTCACGGATTGCTCCTTCTGTCGCCGGTTGAAGTCAGGAGTTCGACAGGTTGTCGCCGCAGCGGAAGAACCCGGCGGTGATGGTGTCGAGCGCCTGCTTCGCATTATCGCTCACATCCCCGAGCGCGTAAACGGCGAAGGTGAGCGGCGTGCCGTCGGCCGCCCGGATAATGCCGGAGAGCGTGTAGCCGGTGTCGATCCAGCCTGTCTTGGCGAAGACGGCGCCGTCGGCGACGGCGTTGTCGCCCGTGAACCGGTCGCTGTAGGACAGCGATCCGGTGGGTCCACCGGCGATCGGTAGGCCGTCGAAGATGACGCCGAGGTCGCCGTCGCGCGCGTTGATCTTGACGAACAGCCGGGTGAGATACGACGGCGGTACGGCGTTGTCGTCGCTGAGGCCTGAGCCGTCCCGGATGATGATGCCGGTCGTGTCGATGCCATAGGCGTCGAGCGCCGCGACGACGGACTCCTGCAGGGCGCCGAAGGTGTTGCCGGCCCCGGACTCCACCGCGACGAGCCGGGCGAGCATCTCGGCGAGGGTGTTGTCCGACACGATCAGCGACTGCCCGATCAGCACGGACACGGGCTGGGACCGGGCGGCGGCGAGCTGTTCGGCCCCGGCCGGCGCGGTGCCGACGCTGACGCTCACGCCGCCGCCGAGCGCGGCGGCGAAGGCCGCGCCGGCGCGCCCGACGGGGTCGGCGCTGCGGGAAGAGCTCTGACGCGAGGGGTCGTCGCGGTCACCGTCGACCTGCAGGGCGGTCACGTCGGGCATGGAACCGGCGTTGCGTTCCAGTTCATCCCAGCTCGGTTCCCAGCCGGGCCCGCCGAAGAACGAGGCGTCCAGCACGAGGGAGGTGATCGGCGGGTTCGCCGGGTTCGCCCGCCAGGCGGCGAGGGTCTGGCGGGCGAGCTCATCGACGTGGGCTGCGCCGGGGTAGACGGATTCCGTGCCGGTGGGCAGGCGCGTGAGGGTGAGGTCTCCCCCGCCGACCAGCACGACAGACCCCGGTGTGCTGCCGGTGACGACGGTGGTCGTGGCTCGGTAGTCCGGTCCGAGCACCTCAAGGGCGGCGGCGCTGGTCAGCACCTTGAGCACGCTCGCCGTGCGTGAGGAGGTATCGCCGCCGCGGTCGAAGAGCACCTCGCCGGTGCTGGCGTTGACCACCTGGGCCTGGAAATCAGCCAACCGGGGGTCGGCGGCCAGCGCTGAGACCGAACACGTACGCAGGTTTCTGGCATCGGAGGCGGTGGCCGGCACGGGGCGCTCCGAAACGGGTTCCGCGGCCGGCACGTTCACGCTCGCACCGGTGTTCGCGGCGGCGATGGAGGCGGTGGCCGCGGCATCCGGGGCCCGGGTCGACGCCCCGATCAGGACGGCACCCGCGCCCAGCAGCACCGCCACGGCGACGAGGACGGCCGCGAGGCGTTTGCGAGGCTTCGATTCTTCCACCCGTGAACCCTACCCGCCGGGCTTGTGAGTCAGCCTGTGCCTCGTGCCCACGGCGTTGCAACGGCGTTACTGCGGCGTTGCGACGGCGCCCGCGTGGCCGCCGGCGCGTGCCGGGCGGCGAGCCAGGCATCCAGTGCCGCGGCCGGAAGCGGGCGGGACATGTGGAAGCCCTGGGCCTCGTCGCAGCCGTACCGGGTCAGCTCGGCGTAGGCGACGGCGTCCTCGACGCCCTCCGCCACCATGCGCACGCCGAGGCTGTGCGCGAGCGCGATGATCGAGGCCACCAGGGCCGCGGCCCTGGCGTCGTCGGCCATCGGGAACACGAAGGACTTGTCGAGTTTGAGCTCGTCGATCGGCAGGTCCCGGAGGTAGGCGAGGGAGCTGTAGCCGGTGCCGAAATCATCCACGGCGATGCGGATGCCGCTCTCCCGCAGGCGGATCAGGATGTCCCTGGCCCTGGCCCGGTCTTCCATCAGGAACTCTTCGGTGATCTCCAGCATCAGGTCGGCGGCCGACAACCCCCGCACCTGGATCATGGCGGCGATGCGTGCGGGCAGATCAGACTCGATCAGGGTGCTGGGAGACATGTTGACCGCAACGGTCAGCGGTGTTCCCTGCGCACGCCAGACCGCGGCCTGGTCGAGCGCCTTTCCCAGCACGATCCGGGTCAGGTCGCGCATGAGCCCGACGTCTTCGGCCAGGGTCAGGAACACGTCGGGAGGCAGCAGACCCCGGCTCGGGTGCTGCCAGCGCACCAGCGCCTCCACACCGTGCACGTGCCCGGTGGCCAGCTCGATCTTGGGCTGGTAGTGCAGCACGAGTTCGTCCATGGCGAGGGCGCCGCGCAGGTCTTCCATCATCCGCAGCCTGGAGTCGCCGTGATCGTCGTCGGAGCAGACGAAGACGTGGTGCCCGCTGCGGGAGGACTTGGCCTTGTACATGGCCATGTCGGCCTTGCGCAGCAGCACCTTGAGGGTGTCACCCTGGTCGGGGAATAGGGCGATGCCGATGCTGACGTTGGACTCGATCGCGATGCCCTCCAGCGTGAACGGCCGGGCCAGGACCGCCCGCAGCCGCACGGCCGCCGCCACAGCCTCGTCGTGGCCGGCGTCCTGGATCAAAAGCGCGAACTCGTCGCCGCCGAGCCGGGCGAGAAGATCGCCCGGTCGTCGCTGATCGAACAGGCGCGATCCGGCCTGCACCAGCAGCAGATCGCCGACGTCGTGGCCGAGACTGTCGTTCACTTCCTTGAACCGGTCGATATCCAGGAGCAGCAGGGCGCTCCGGTGGCCGTCCCCGGGCACGAGGTGAGCGGATGCCTCGGCGTAGAGGGCGCGCCGGTTCGGCAGCCCGGTCAGGTCGTCGGTGCTCGCCTGGCGGTGAAGGTCGGCTATCCGCCCGATCTGCCGGGAGGCGAGCTGAGTGCGCACGGTCCCGAGCACCAGGGTCACGCCTGCGAGGAGCACGGCGCCTGTGGAGATCTTCACCTGCGTGCCGAGGACGAGCACCGCCATCCCGGCGATCGTGGCTGCCCCGGGCACCGCGAGAGTCCACACGCCGCTCAGGGGGCGCCGGGCGGTGACACCGGGCCGAGCCAGGTCCCACGCCCAGACCGCAATGAGGGTGAGGCCGAGCGCCCAGCCCGCATCCAACGGCTCCCCGAAGGTGTACGTTCCGGCGGAAACCTGGAAGGCGTAGACGGCGTCGGTTGCCGCGAAGATCAGGAGTCCGAGCACCAGCAGGGCCCACCGTCGGCCCACGTCGAGTCCGCGGGCGGCGGCAATCCCCGTGATGACCGACACGAGCAACAGATCGAGCAGAGGGTAGCTGGCGGACACCAGGGCGGCCGGGGAGGGCGGCCAGACACCCGCGGATGCAATCACCGGGCTGAGCAACACGGCCAGCACGGATGCCGCGCCAAGCGACCCGATGGCTCCGTCCACCAGGACCGACCGGGGTATTTCACCACGCTGACGGTGGACCAGGACAGCCAGTCCGGCCAGAATCAGCGGATAGAAAAGCGTGTAACCGATGTCGGCCGGAGACGGAAACGAGAGGGTCGCCGCGCCCGCGAGCAGGTAATAGGTGCTGCCGAGGGTAAAGGCCGTCATCGCGGCCGACACCAGAATCAGCTGCGTGCGGCCGCGCTCCGCGCAGAGCGCGGCTGCCCAGCAGAGCAGGGCCGGGAGCCCCGCAGTGATTAGCGACAAGGAGCCGGTGAAAACCGGGCCGAAGGAGGCGAACAGGCCGATCGCGTAACCGATCAGCAGCACCCACATCAGCCACAGGATCCAGCGGCCGAGCCGCGCATGGCGAAGGGAGCGGTCATCGATTCGATCCGCGTGCGCGTTGGCGTGCATCGGATCCCCCGCTCCCGTTGCGTACACGCTAGCCGAGCCGTCATGGGCCGATGGACCAACGCCCCCGAGTACGACCACCCCAAAACGGGGGTGGCGTCATCCGACGGGCGGAACGAACTCGAGCGGCTCGACGACGGAGCACGCGACCAGCGCGCCGAGGAGCCGCAACGGCCACGTATGGGGGCGGTGAGGCCGGTTCGTGACACCACCACTGGATCCACGCGGCGCCATTCTGCCCCCTCCCGCTCTACTGGTCAGATTATCGACCGGAGCACAGCGCACGGACTCCCGCTTACTCCCCGGGGTACCGCAGGCCGATTTGCGCGCGCACCAGGTCGAGCGTCTCCATGATCGCCACCACTTCCTCGACCGGCAGGATGTCGCTCGAGATCTTGCCGGCCCGGATCAGTTGCTCCGCTTCGGCCGCCTGGTAGTGCATGCCGCGCCCGTTGATCTCGGCGGTGAAGGTCTCGATGACCTCGTTGGCGCTGTTGAGCACCCGGAAGTCCGTGGGCGAGTACCAGACCCGGTCGATGTCGATGCGGCCCAGCGTGCCGAGGATGGTGGCCGTATTCGGGCCGGTGGTGTTGCTGGCCGACAGGGTCTGGGCGATCTGCCCGCCCGCGTAGCGGAAGGTCGTGGCGATCTGCGCGTCGGCGCCGGTGGCCTTGAAGGTGGCGGTCGCGAGGATCGTCTCGGGGCGTCCGAACAGTTCGGACGCGAAGGTGAGCGGGTAGATGCCGAGGTCGAGGAGCGCCCCGCCGCCCAGGTGCATGGCGTTCAGCCGGTGCGCCGGGTCATCCGGCAGGTCCTGGGTGTGATCGGCGATCAGGGTGCGCACGTCGCCGAGGGTGCCCTCGGCGAGGATCTCGCGGATGCGCACCATGTGCGGCAGGAACCGGGTCCACATTCCCTCGAGCACCAGCAGCCCCAGGGTCGCGGCGAGGTCGACGACCTCGCGGGCCTCGGCGCCGTTCAGGGTAATCGGCTTCTCGATCAGAACATGCTTGCCGGCATTCAGGGCGAGCTTGGCGTTCTCGGCGTGAAACGGATGCGGGGTCGAAATGTAGATGATGTCGACATCCGGGTCCGCGGCCAGGGCCTCGTAGCTCGGATGAGCCGTGGGAATGCCGAACTCGGCCGCGAAGGCATCCGCCGACGCCTGCGAGCGGGAACCGACTGCCTGCACCTGAAAACCGTTCCGGACGAGGTCGTTCGTGAATGCGTGGGCGATCCCGCCCGTGGCCAGGATTCCCCAGCGAATAGTGTCGGTGCGGGTTGTGTCGGTCATGGGATCAGCCTAGCGATCGCGGGCGGCCGGCGGTCGAGCCCGTCACGACCCGGAGACCTGGTCCGCCGGCCCGGCACCGGGCATCCGTGGGGACAGCACGGTGACTCCGGAGATTTTCGCAACACGCCGCTCGGCCGGGCCGTAGAACCGGCGTTTCCCGAAAATCTCCGCGTTTACGTGACGACGGATGCCCCGGTCGGCTCAGTCAGCCTCAGGTTGCGGCTCAATAGGGCGGTATCAGCTCGATGAGCCGCGCCGCGTGCGTGCGCGCCTGCACGAAGTGGCTTTCCGCGAGGTTGCGGTTGGCGACCACGCGGGTGAGGCGACTTCGGTCGATGAGGCGGTCGATTTCGTCCCGGCCACGAGCCCAACGCCCCTGTACGCGATTCGGGTGACTTCGCAGTGCGCACTCGCGTGGCGGGTGTGCGCGGCGCGAGCGAAAGCCACGGCTGCCTGAGTTGAGATGGAGCCGCCTATCAGAATCGAACTGATGACCTTCTCATTACGAGTGAGACGCTCTACCGACTGAGCTAAGGCGGCGTCACGATTATTCCTCTCGGAAAACCTCGGACACAGCTACACAGTCTAGCTGGTCTTCAGGGTCATCTCGTACAGGTTCGCGAAGGATGCCGCGACGTGCGTGGCCAGGGGGCGGGCCGCGTCGGAGTCGGCCCAGCACCGCCAGGCGTGGCGGAGCGCAGCCACGGCCACCAGGGTGAACAGGAGCGCCCGCTGCTCAAGCTGCGCCGAGCCGGCGCCGAGCTCGGGGTGGTCGACGACGAAGCGCCGGGTGACGATCTCCTGCAGTCGACCCTCGAAGTTGCGCAGGGTGGCCATCCGCATCCCGAACAGGTAGGGATTCTCCTTCATGACCTGACGCCGCAGCTGGTGGATCTCCCGGTCACCCTCGGTGTTCCTGAGGCTGACCGAGAGCAGCGCGGCCAGCTGGGCCAGGATGTCCCCATCGCGGCCGCCGTGCACGAAGGCCTCGATCTGCTCTTCGGACGCGAGGTCGAGTTCGTCGCCGACCAGCGCGGCATCCTTCGAGGGGAAGTAGTTGAAGAAGGTGCGCGGCGACACATCGGCGAGCCGGCTGATGTCCTCGACGGTCACCTTCTCGAGCCCCCGCTCGCAGGAGAGCGTCAACACGGCGCGCTGGATGGCGCGTCGCGTTGCGAGCCGCTTACGTTCGCGTAGGCCCGGTTCCTCGTGGTGCAGCGACATGCCTCAATTCTTACACAGCGCGCAAATCTGCAGCCAGGCGGATGCTCAGCACATCGGGTCTTCGGCCGGCACCGTGCCCTTCAGCAGGTAATCGTCGACGGCCGAGTTCACACAGTCGTTCGATTTGTTGTAGGCGGTGTGCCCTTCGCCGGTGAAGGTGACGAGGTGGCCGCTGGCGAGCTGCTCCGACAGGTTCTCGGCCCACACATAGGGTGTGGCCGGGTCGTTGGTGGTGCCGATGACCAGGATCGGGTCGGCCCCCTCGGCGGCGATCTCGGACCGCTCCCCGTCAAACTGGTAGGGCCAGTTGGCGCAGCCGATGTCGCCGAACGCCATGTACTTGCCGATCGTCGGGGCGGCCTGTTCGATCTCGGCGGCCTGCGCGCGCATCGAGGCGGGATCGTCGTTGTAGCTGTAGTCCACGCAGTTGATTGCCAGAAAGGCCTCGGTCGCGTTGTCGCGGTAGGTGCCGTCGGCGGACCGGCCATTGTAGCCGTCCGCGAACTGGAAGGCCATGTCGGCGTCGCCCTGCAGAACGCTCGCGAACATCTCGCTCAGGTTCGGCCACGCGGTGGCCTGGTAGAGCGGGTAGATGATGGCGGTGAGCAGCGTGTTCGCGCCGAGTCGACGGCCGTCGGTGGCCGTGATCGGGCTGACGTCAACCGAGGCGAGCAGGGCTCCGATGGTAGTCATGGCCTCGTCGACGGTGCCATCGAAGGGGCACTCCTCGCCGGCCAGGCAGTCGGCCAGATAGGAGCGCAGCGCGTTCTCGAACCCGGTGGCCTGCACCCGGGTCACATCGGCGTTGCTGGTGGACGGGTCGAGGGCGCCGTCGAGGGCGAGGCGTCCGACCCGCTCGGGGTAGAGGTCCGCGTAGGTCGCACCGAGGAAGGTGCCGTAGGAGTAGCCGAGGAAGTTGAGCTTCTCGTCACCGAGCGCGGCGCGCAGCAGGTCGAGGTCGCGGGCTGCGCTGACGCTGTCGACGTGTGCGAGCAGGGCGCCGGTATTCTCCTGGCAGGCGGCCCCGAAGTCGACGGCGGCCGTCGACAGCTCCTGGATCCAGGCGTCGCTCCCCCGCACCGCGGCGGGCAAGCCGTAGAGGTACTCGTCCATCTCAGCCGGTTCGTAACAGCTCACCGCCGAGGAACGGCCCACCCCGCGCGGGTCGAAACCGACGACGTCGAAACCGGCCTGCAGCTTCGCATCCGTGGCGTAGTCGAGGGAATCCTTCACGAAGTCGTAACCGGAGCCGCCGGGGCCTCCGGGATTGACCAGCAGGGAACCCACCCGGGTGCCCGTGGCCGGATGCCGCACCAGCGCCAGGTCGACCGTCTCGCCGCTGCCCGGGTCGGCCCAGTCGAGCGGCGCCGAAGCCGTGGTGCACTGCAGGCCGGAGTCGCAGTCCGCCCACTTCAGCACCTGGTCATAGAACGGTTCGAGGTCGGCGTCGACCTTCTCCCCGGTCGGGACCGAGGTGGTCGGCGCCTGCCCCGGCAGGAACAGCGGCACGCAGCCGCTGAGGCCCATGGCGAGCACCAGTGCCAGGGCGGTGGCCCTGGCACGCGCCGACAGGGTGCGCACGCGAGTTCGTCTGGTCAACGGATTCCCCTTTTCTGGGACGTGTTCTCGGTCACCGGCGGATTGCCGATACGAGCATGGCCTCGAGGGCCAGCGCCGGCGCCACGTTCGATTCGATCCGCTGCCGGGCTTGGGCGATCGCGTCTAGGGTGAACAGCGTGGCGGCGGGCGCACAGACGGTTCCCGCCGCCCGCACCTCCGTGAGGAGTTCCCGGTTGATGACGCTGGTCTCCCGGCCGAGCTGCACCATGATCACGTCGCGGTACAGCGAGGTGAGGTCGACCAGGATGCGGTCGATCCCGTCGCGGAGGCTGCGGGTGGCCCTCCGCTTCTGGTCATCTTCGAGGGCCTTGATCTGGCTGCGCAGGCCGGGCGGGACCGACTGTCCCGGCTCGACGCCCAGGGAGCGCAACACGCCCTCACGCTCGGCGGCGTCGCGCTCGAGTGTGATCGCCTTCGCGTCGTCACCGGCGATGGCGAGCAGCCGGGCCGCCGCATTCACCGCCGCCGACACGCCGCGGATGCCGAGGGCCGCCCGCAGGGTCTCCTCGCGTCGCGCTCGCGCCTCGGGGTTCGTCGCCAGGCGGCGGGCCATGCCGATGTGGCTCTGCGCCTCCCGAGCGGCTCGTTCCGCGGTGGCCCGGTCGACACCGTCCCGGGCCACGAGCAGCTCGGCGACGTCGTCGATGCTCGGCACCCGCAACCGCACCGATCGCACGCGGGACCGGATCGTGGGCAGCAGGTCAGCCTCGCTGGGAGCGCAGAGAATCCACACGGTGCGCTCCGGCGGCTCTTCCAAAGCCTTGAGCAGAACGTTGGAGGTGCGCTCGACCATGCGATCGGCGTCTTCGACCACGACCACCCGGTAACGGCCCACCGACGGTGAGTACTGCGAGCGCTTCACGGCCTCTTTGACCGAGTCCATCTTGATGATGACGCCCTCGGTGGAGAGCACGGTCAGGTCGGGATGCGTCCGGGCGTCGACCAGGCGGCGGGCGCTCTCGTCACCGGCCTCGGTGCCGGGACTGAGCAGCGCGGTCGCGAAGGCGAACGCGAGGTTGGAGCGGCCCGAGCCGGGCGGCCCGGTGATCAGCCAGGCGTGCGTCATGGCCGACCCGGCGCGCGCCTCGGCGTCTCCGTCACTCGGACGTTCGGCCGCCGCGCGGAAGATCGCGATCGCTCTCGCCTGACCCGTCAGGCCATCCCACACAGTCATCGGACCAGAGTACCTTTCGTCGGTGACAGAGGGCTTAGAGCTCGTCCAGCCGGCGCCGTCAGCTGGTTGCGCCCCCGGCAGGGCCCGTCCAGTCGGCGCATTCCGTCCAGCCGGCGCAGCACCGCGCCTGATGCCGAACCAATTCGACGGAGATTTTGCCGAAAACGGCCGGTTTGGGGCCGATAACGGGGTCCAGGGCCAAAATCTCCGTCGAATTCGCACGGCGCACGGCGCACGGCGAGCCCGCGCGTGAAACGGATGCCGCCGCAGCGGCGGGCCGCCGGGCCGCAGCGGCCTCGGACATCCGTTCACTTCGCCTCTAGAGCAGCGCGGCGACCCGGTCGCGGATGACGGCGGCGATCTCGGCCACCGGACGCCCGGCGTCCACGACCAGAAACCGCTCCGGCTCGGCGTCGGCCAGGGCGAGGAACGCGGCGCGCACCCGGCGGTGAAAGTCGATCTTCTCCGCCTCGAGCCGGTCGAAGGGCTTGTTCTCAGCGTCGAGGCGGCCGCGCGCCACGGTCTCGTCGAGGTCGAGCAGCACGGTCAGCGCGGGCAACAGTCCCTCCGCCGCCCAGAGCGACAGATCACGCACCGGGGCGGCGTCGAGCACCCGTCCGGCACCCTGGTAGGCGACGGATGAGTCCAGGTAGCGGTCCTGGATCACCACTTCGCCTCGGGCGAGCGCCGGCCGCACCGCGGTCGCGATGTGCTGGGCCCGGTCGGCGGCGTAGAGGAGCGCCTCGGCCCGCGGTGCGATCTCACCGCGGTGGTGCAGCACGATCTCACGGATGGCGCCGCCGACATCCGTTCCGCCGGGCTCGCGGGTGCGCAGCACGGTGCGCCCGCTCTGCCGGAGCCAGTCGGTGAGAAGCTCCGACTGGGTCGTCTTGCCGCACCCGTCACCACCCTCGAGGGTGATGAACAGCCCGGCAGCGGCGGGACCGGTCACGGCTTCCGGAACTTCTCGGGTCACGACAGCGACGACGCCTGGGTCGCGGCCTTCGCGGCCGCGGTGGCCGCCCGGGTCGCCGCAGCTTTGGCCGCCGTCGCGGCCTTCTGAGCCGGGGTGCGCTGAGCGCGCACCGTCGTGGTGGCACCCGACGGAGTCGGCTTTTTGACGGCCGACTTCCGAGCCGGGGCCTTCCTGACCGCCGTCTTCTTCGCCGGGGCCTTCTTGACCGCCGTCTTCTTGGCCGGGGCCTTCTTCGCCGGCGCCTTCTTGACGGCCGGGCCCTTGGCGCGCTTGTCGGCGAGCAGCTGCACGGCGCGGTCGAAGTCGACCTCCTCCACCGTCTCGGCTTTCGGGATGGTGGCGTTGGTGATGCCGTCGGTGACGTAGGCGCCGAACCGGCCGTCCTTGATCTTGATCGCCTTGCCGCTCTCGGGGTCGGGAGCCTCGAACTCCTTGAGCGCGCTCGACGCCCGCCGGGCGCCGTACTTGGGCTGGGCGTACAGGTCGACCGCACCGGCCAGATCGATCTCGAAGATCTGGTCCTCGCTGGTCAGTGACCGGGTGTCCACGCCCTTCTTGAGATACGGGCCGAACTTGCCGTTCTGGGCCGTGATCTCCGCGCCCGTCTCCGGGTCGAGGCCGACCACGCGCGGCAGGGCGAGCAGATGCAGGGCCGTGTCGAGGTCGATCGTTGCGAGGTCCATGGTCTTGAACAACGAGGCCGTGCGCGGTTTCACCGCGGCGACCTTCTTCGCCGGGGGCTTGCGCTTGGGCTTCGCGGCCGCGGCCGTCGTTTTGGTCGTGGAGGCAGCCTCGGCGGCGGCCGAATCGGCAAGCAGGGTCACCTCGCCGGTGACCGGGTCGATGGTCTCGCCGGGTTCGACGACCTCGACCTCGGGCTCCAGCTCGGTGACGTAGGGGCCGAACCGGCCGTCCTTCGCCACGATCCGCTTGCCGTTCTCCGGGTTCTCGCCGATCACGCGGTCGGTGATGACCGGCGCGTCGATGAGTTCGCGGGCTTTCGCCGGGGTCAGCTCGTCGGGGGCCAGGTTCGGCGGGATGTTCACCCGGCGCGGCGGGGCATCCGGTGCCGCGCCCGGGTCGATGACCTCGAGGTAGGGACCGTACTTGCCGATGCGCAGGGTGATGTCGTCGCCGATGGGCATCGAGTTGATCGAGCGCGCGTCGATCTCGCCGAGGTTGTCGATGACCTGGCGCAGGCCGCGGTGCTTGTCGGAACCGAAGTAGAAGCTGGTCAGCCAGTCCACCCGGTCGGCTTTGCCGTCGGCGATGCGGTCGAGGTCGTCTTCCATCTCGGCGGTGAAGTCGTATTCGACCAGGTCGGAGAAGTACTCCTCGAGCAGGCGAACGACGGAGAAGGCGATCCAGTTGGGCACCAGCGACTGGCCGCGGGGGGTGACGTAGCCGCGCTCGGTGATCGTGGAGATGATCGACGCGTACGTCGAGGGGCGGCCGATGCCGAGCTCCTCGAGCTTCTTCACCAGGCTCGCCTCGGTGTAGCGGGCGGCCGGGGTGGTCTCGTGGCCCTTGGCTTCCACGTCGAGCAGGGTCAGCTTCTGGCCCTCTTCGAGCGGCGGCAGCTTGGACTCGGTGGCGTCGGTGGGTGCGTTGCGCTCCTCGTCACGGGATTCCTCATAGGCCAGCATGAAGCCGCGGAACGTGATCACGGTGCCGCTGGCGGCGAATTCCGCGAGCACCCCGGATGTCGCGGGGTGCGTGGACGTGCCGGTCGGCCCGGCCGCGATGGTCACCGACGCGGTCGAGCCGGTCGCATCCGCCATCTGCGAGGCGACGGTGCGCTTCCAGATCAGGTCATAGAGCTTGAAGTCGTTGCCGCGCAGAGTGGATGCGAGCGCCGAAGGGGTGCGGAAAGTGTCGCCGGACGGACGGATCGCCTCGTGCGCCTCCTGAGCGTTCTTGCTCTTGCCCTTGTACAGGCGGGGCTTGTCGGGCACCGTTTCGGGGCCGTAGAGCGCCGCCGCCTGGGTGCGCGCGGCCGTGATCGCCTGCTGCGACAGCGACGGCGAGTCGGTTCGCATATAGGTGATGTACCCGTTTTCGTAGAGCGACTGGGCCACGCTCATGGTCTGGCGGGCGGTGAAGCGCAGCTTGCGGGCCGCCTCCTGCTGCAGGGTCGAGGTGGTGAAGGGCGCGGCCGGGCTACGACGGTAGGGCTTGGCGGTCACCTTCGTCACGGTCAGGGCGACCGATGGTTCCTTGAGGGCGGTGGCCAGGGCGAGGGCGGATGCCTCGTCGAGCGTGACCGCCGTCACCTTGGGTTTCAGCCGGCCGAGGTCGTCGAAGTCGCCGCCGGAGGCGATGCGCTCTCCGCCCAGGCGCACGAGCTTCGACTGGAATGCGGAATCCGCCCGGGACGCGCCGGTAGCAAGCTGGGCGATGAGGTCCCAATAGCCGGCCGACACGAACGCGAGGCGCTCGCGTTCGCGTTCGACGACGAGGCGGGTGGCCGCGGACTGCACGCGGCCGGCGGACAGGCCCGGGCCGACCTTGCGCCAAAGCACGGGGGAAATCTCGTAGCCGTAGATGCGGTCGAGGATGCGCCGGGTCTCCTGCGCGTCGACGAGGGCGGTGTCGAGGTCGCGGGTGTTGTCCTTCGCCTGAAGGATGGCTTCCTTGGTGATTTCGTGGAAGACCATGCGCTTGACCGGCACCTTGGGCTGGAGGACCTGCAGCAGGTGCCAAGCGATGGCCTCGCCTTCGCGGTCCTCATCAGTCGCGAGCAGGAGTTCGTCGGCGTTCTTCATGGCCCGTTTGAGTTCGGCCACGGTCTTCTTCTTCGCGTCGGACACGACGTAGTACGGCTCGAAACCGTTTTCCACGTCGACCGAGAACTTGCCGAGCGGACCCTTTTTCAGTTCGGGTGGCAGGTTCTTGGGCTCGATCAAGTCGCGAATATGGCCGACCGAGGACAAGACCTCGTAGCCGTCGCCCAGATACGCGGCGATCGATTTCATCTTCGTCGGCGATTCGACAATGACCAGCTTCTTAGTGCCTGGCACCAGACTCCTCTTTATGGGTACGGGTCCAAGTGGGCCATGGCACACCATACACACTTCAATATGGTGCCTGCCTAATCGACCACGCCGCGCGAGACCATTGGGGGTTGCCAGGCCTGCGCTGGCGGAGACAATTGGAGCATGGCGAATTCAGCGACGGGCACGTACACCGCGAAGCTCACGGACGGCCCCCTCCAAGGCAAGACAGTCACTACCCAGTTCCTGGAATCCGGCGATCCGCGGCCGCGACTCGAGATCCCTGCCGACGGCAACAAGCGCTACCTCTATCTACGCGGCTCCGGCCTCGAATTCGACTCCAGCACATTCCCGGCTCGACCCACCGCCGTGGACTACCGCTACATCGAGGCCCTCTTCGACTGAGCCGCCCGTGGCTTTCCCGCCGGAAGCTTTCCCGCCGGAAGCTTTCCCGCCGGCGGCTTTCCCGCCGGAAGCTTTCGCGCCCGCTGAGACGAAGTCAGCCGGCGGGGCCGCCGGGCGAATCGGGCGGCCCGGCCCGTGCCTGCGCGCCCAGCTCGAACCCGAGGTAGCCGCGCACCGCGGTCACCGATGCGATCAATCCCTCCACCGTGCAGACGGTGACGGATGCCCCATTCAGCCTCGCGGCTTCGGCCGCCGCCGCGCAGGGAATCCCGGCCACGGCGCCCGAGGCGGTGTCGGCGGCGGCGAGCGCCGCGGCATCCGCTGCCCCCTGCACCGCCTGACCGACCACCAGCGCGGCGAACAGCGGCAGCAGCACCGCCGTCAGGAGCATGACCGCGCCCAGCACCCCGACAGCTAGCACCGTGCCCGAGCCGCGCTCGGGTGCTGACCAGTGCCGCCGCCGCAGAGCCCGGCGAGTCACGGTCCGCCGCCGCAGAGCCCGGCGAGTCACGGTCCGCCGCCGCAGAGCCCGGGAAGTCAGCGTCCGGGACCTCCCCCGGCGGGGCCTCACCGGCCACCGCCGAGCGCGCAGGACCCGGCCCGGAGCGTGAGGCCGAAGGCCGCGAAAGCGCCGAACGAGCTCGGTGCGCGCAGGTTCACGCAGACGAACTCACCCCGGCGCTCCGGGGTCATCGAGGCCCCCTGCACCGCCCGCTGCACCAGCCCAGAGGCCCGGTCGACGCTGTCGCCGCGGGAGAGGGACCGGGCGGCATCGGCCGCGGCATCCGTGAGGCGCACCTGCTGGCCGATCACCTGCAGGGCGCCCAGGCAGCAGGCGAGCACGAGCAGTACAGCCGGAACGACCGTCGCGAACTCGGCGGTGACGCTGCCGCGGTCGCGGGGGCGGTCCCTGGGGCCGGGGCGGCGCCGCGCGCGGCTTCGGGCGCTCGGGGCGTCGTCGGAGTGCCCGTCGGAGTGCCCGTCGGAGTGCCCGTCGGAGTGCCCGTCGGAGTGCCCTTCCGGCCGGCGGCTACCCCACGGAAAGCGCATTGCGCACCAGATCGGTCAGGATGCCGCGCACCTCGTCGCCGCGCAGGATGACGATCAACAGGCCGGCGAATCCGACCGCCGCCATCGTTGCGACGGCGTATTCGGCGGTGGCTGCACCCGTCTCGGCGCGCAGGCCGCGCGGCAGCCGGAACCGGTCGGGGCGCGGAAGCCGGGGTGCCGGTGCCGCCTTGCGCAGAGAATCGTGGCCGAGGCCGGGGCCGGTGGTCGCTGCGTCGATCGTGCCGGTGGCGCGCTCGGCGATCAGGTTCCTGGTCAGGTTGGTGACCTCGTCGGTGGCCGGTTCAACGATCGGTCGCAGGGCCTGACCCCTGGTCGGTTTGGCGGCCTGATCGGTGGTCGGTGTCAGGGCAGAATCGGTGGTCGGTTCGATGGTGGGCATTCGTTCGTCTCCTTCTCGCGTCGGGCGACGCGGTGTGTGGGCGGCACGAGTGGTCTCAGACTGGCGCGGGCGAGGGCGGAACACCGACAGCCGCTCGCTTCGGTGCAGAACTTCAGAAAACGAGCACTGTGGACGAGAGGACGGTCATCAACAGCGGCAGAACTCCGACCAGCATGAATGCGGGCAGCACGCACACCCCGAGCGGGATCATGAGCGTGACCGCGAGGGTGGCGGCCCGGTGCTGGCCGTCGCTGCGGGCCTGCCGACGCAGCTGGTCGGCCTCGCTTCGCAACAGCTCCGCGGCGGGAACGCCGGCGCGCACCGACAGAGCGAGCACCCGGTCGATGCTGGCCGCCGAGTCCGCGCGGTGCAGGGCGAACCGCTCTGCCGCCGCGTCGACCAGGGTCCGGGCGCGGTCGACGGAGCCGCCGCCGGTCATGGCGATGGCGGTGAGGTCCAGTTCGAGCCCGGGGGTCGGGTCCCGTGCCCGGGCGGAGTGCACGAGCCGCCGGTTCCAGCGGTCCGCCGCCAGCATGAGGGCGCCGCCGCCGGCGAGGCAGGCCCAGCCGGGTGCGGTGAGGAATAGCGTCTGCAGCGTGTTGAAGCCCAGAAGGCTGCCGAACAGCACACCGACGACCGGCAGGAACGCGACCATCCGTGCCGTGGCGCTCGGGCCGGCGAGCGCCACGGCGAGGTCGGCATGCAACTGGCCGAGGTCCCGGAAGGATGACGCCAGTTGCCGCAGGCAGGAGGCCAGCGGCGCTCCGGCCTGGGTGGCCACCTGCCAGGCCGCGGCGAGGCCCAGCCAGGCGGCGCCGATCTGGCCGCCGAGTGCGCGGGCCTCGGCGGCCACGGCGTCGGCGATGTTGTCGCCGCGGCGCCCGGCGTCGGCCGCCGCCCGGATGATCTGTGCCCCCGAAGAGGGCGGTGTCGGCGACAGAGACTTTTCGCCGACGGGGTGCGAAGCGACGGGTTCGAGGTAGGCCCACGCGGATGCCGGGGAGACGCCGGCGGCGAGGAGAACCGCGATGCGTTGGGTCACCTGCGCCACCTCCTCGATGGCCGGGCTGGGCGGACCGTGCCGCCGTTTCACGCCGAGCCACGTGCCGAGTCTCCTGCCGACTCTCCTGCCAAGTCTCGTGCCGACTCTCATTCCGACTCTCCAGTCTCGGCGGCCGCGGCGGCCCGCCGCCCGTGTGTGCGGACCGGTCTGGGCGGGCCGGACTCCCCCGGGGCCCAGCGGTTCCCCGGGGCCCAGCGGTTCCCCGGGGCCGCGGCGATCACCAGCAGGCGATCCCGGGCGTCCAGCGCGAACCGGCCGAGCGGAGCGAGCCGACGGCGGCCCTCGCGGCGCTCGAGGTGCAGCACCAGCCCGATCGCGCTCACCGCCTGCCGCGCCACCGCTTCCGGACTTAGTCCGGCGAGAGCGCCGAGGGCCTCGAGTCGGGCCGGAACGTCGTGCAGGGAGTTCGCGTGCAGGGTACCGGCGCCGCCGTCGTGGCCGGTGTTGAGCGCGGCCAGCAGCTCCCGGATCTCGGCACCGCGGCATTCGCCGAGCACCAGCCGGTCGGGGCGCATCCGTAACGCCTCGCGCAGGAGACTCTCCAGGCCGATCCGGCCGGCACCCTCGAGGTTCGGCTGCCGTGCCTCGAGCGCCACGACATGCGGGTGGTCTATGCGCAGTTCGGCGACGTCCTCGATGGCCACGATGCGTTCCCCAGGCGGTGCCTCGCCCAGCAGCGCCGCGAGCAGGGTGGTCTTGCCGCTGCCGGCGGCTCCCGTGATGAGCAGGTTCTCGCGCCGGTGCACGGCCACGCGCAGCCGGTCAGCGACGGCGACGGATGCCTCCCCCACCCCGAACAGACCCCCGGCGGCGAGCGTGGCGAGGCTCAGCCGCTCGGCGCGAGGCAGCCGGATGGACAGCAGCGTGCCCGTGCTCGACGCCGGCGGCAGCACCGCATGCACCCGGATGCCGTCGGACAGTCGCACATCGACGCAGGGGCTGGCCTCGTCGATGTGGCGCCCGCCGAGGGCGATCAGGCGCACCGCCAATTCCCGCACAGCCGGTTCCGGGCAGCTCCACTGCGGGGCGTGCAGAAGTCCGTGGCCGGCATCCACCCACAGGCCGGCGGCGCCGTTGACGAACAGATCGGTGACCTCGCCGTCGGCGGCGAATTCGGCGAGCGGGCCGAGCACGAACACGTCGAGGGGCCGGATCGCCGGCAGCACACCGGGGCTGAGCACACCGGGGCTGAGAGCACCGGGGCTGAGCGCACCGGGCGGCCGGGCATCCGTGCGGCGGTCGGTAGCACCGTTGGGAGGGCGGGCAGGCGCGGACCTGCCATATGACGGGACGGCGACGAACGGCTCGGGCATGCCCCGACGTTAGATCGGCGGTGGGAGCGCACCCGGCCCCTGCGCCGGATCGAGGAGAACCCGGGCCGACCGCCGGCTGGGGAGGACCGGGACGCACCACGGCGAAAAACCACTGGTTAAAAAGGGGGGCGGCACCTATTGGGGGGAACAGGTGCCGCCTCGGCAGTGCGCTGATTGGGGGGAACCAGACACACCGCAGGTCAAAACTTTCGTTCAGACAAAGATAAATGTACAAGGGGAATTACAGATGCGCAAGTCCCCCGTGTCCTCATAAATGAGGACACAGAACCCGGGTGCCTGATGAGACCACAATTGGGGGTGGGAACTCGCCGCAATTCCGCGCAACCTGGGCGACACATGTCGCCGTGTAGGGTTCAGGAGGGGCTGGTTCACGCGCCCGATACACGCAGCGCATCGCAAAGGAGCGACATACGTATGAGCGTCAAGATCGATAACCTTCTCCATGAATCCCGCAGATTCCCGCCGACACCGGAATTTGCCGCACAATCCATCGCGAAGCCGCAGATCTATCAGGACGCCGCGGACGACCGATTGAAATTCTGGGCTGATCAGGCCCGCGAGCTTCTGCACTGGCATGAGCCGTTCACAAAAACCCTGGACTGGACCAATCCACCGTTCGCCAAATGGTTCGAAGACGGCGAATTGAACGTGGCCTGGAACTGCCTCGACCGGCACGTGCTGGCCGGCAACGGCGACCGGGTCGCGCTGCACTTCGAGGGTGAGCCGGGAGACTCCCGCGACATCACATATGCCGAGCTCACTGCCGAAGTGAAGCGTGCTGCGAATGTGCTGACAAAACTCGGCGTGAATGCCGGGGACCGCGTCGCGATCTACCTGCCGATGATCCCGGAGGCCGTCATCTCGATGCTCGCCGTGGCCCGCATCGGCGCCGTGCACTCGGTCATCTTCGGCGGTTTCAGCGCCGAAAGCCTCCGTTCGCGCATCGATGACGCCAGCGCCGTGCTCGTGATCACCGCCGACGGCGGTTACCGCAAGGGCAAGGCGTCCGCTCTCAAGCCGGCCGTCGACGCGGCTCTGGAGGGCGGCGAGACCACCGTGCGCAACGTGCTCGTGGTCAAGCGCACCGACGGCTTCGTGGAGTGGTTCGACCGCGACCTGTGGTGGCACGACGAGCTCGCCTCGGTCGCGGGAGAGCATGAGGCGCTGGGCTTCCCGGCCGAGAACCCGCTGTTCATCCTCTACACGTCCGGCACCACCGGCAAGCCCAAGGGCATCCTGCACACCACCGGTGGCTACCTCACGCAGGTGGCGTTCACCCACAAGAACGTGTTCGACCTGCACCCCGAGACTGATGTCTACTGGTGCACCGCCGACGTCGGCTGGATCACCGGCCACAGCTACGTGGTCTACGGCCCGCTCGCCAACGGCGCCACCCAAGTGCTCTTCGAGGGCACCCCGGACACCCCGCACCCCGGCCGGTGGTGGGAAATCGTTGAGAAGTACAAGGTGAGCATCCTGTACACGGCGCCCACGGCCATCCGTACCTTCATGAAGCTGGGTCGCCAGATCCCGCAGGGCTTCAACCTGACCAGCCTGCGCCTGCTCGGTTCGGTGGGCGAGCCCATCAACCCGGAGGCGTGGATGTGGTATCGCGAGGTCATCGGCGGCAATGTCGCGCCGGTGGTCGACACCTGGTGGCAGACCGAGACCGGCGCGATCATGATTTCCGCCCTGCCCGGCGTGACGACGACCAAGCCCGGATCGGCGCAGAGCCCGATCCCCGGCGTCGTGATCGACGTGCTCGACGACGAGGGAAACCACGTGGGCCGCGACAACGGTGGCCTGCTCGTGGTGACCGAACCGTGGCCGTCGATGCTGCGCGGCATCTGGGGTGACCCGGAGCGCTTCAAGGAGACGTACTGGGAGAAGTTTGGATCGGAGAACCCGCGCTACTTCGCCGGTGATGGCGCCCGCCTCGACCGTGACGGTGAGATCTGGCTGCTCGGCCGGGTCGACGACGTGATGAACGTGTCGGGGCACCGTCTGTCCACGGCCGAGATCGAGTCGTCGCTGGTGGCGCACCCGATGACCGCCGAGGCGGCCGTGGTCGGCGCGCACGACGACACGACCGGCCAGGCGGTGGTGGCGTTCGTCATCATCAAGTACAGCCACCTGGAGGAGTCCTCGCACGCGGACATCCAGGCCGTGCTGCGGGCGCACGTGTCCCAGCAAATCGGTGCCATCGCGAGGCCCCGCCAGATCTTCATCGTGAGCGAGCTGCCGAAGACTCGCTCGGGCAAGATCATCCGGCGTCTGCTGCAGGATGTCGCGGAGGGCCGCGAGGTCGGCGACACCACCACCCTCGCTGACACCTCGGTGATGACGGCGATCATGTCCACCCTGAAGTAAGCAGCGTCTAACCAATTCGTTCGGGCACGCACCCGAGTAGACACACGAAAGCGGGCAGGCCCAGTGGGCCTGCCCGCTTTCTGGGGCTCAGGCGAAGGAGACGATGAGCTCCAGCTCGACCGGGGAATCCAACGGCAGCACAGCGACGCCGACGGCCGAGCGGGCATGCACGCCCCGGTCGCCGAAGATCTCGCCGAGCACCTGGGAGGCACCGTTGACGACACCGGGCTGGCCGGTGAACGACGGGTCGGATGCGACGAAGCCGGTGACCTTGACGACCTGCGTGACTCGGTCCAGCGATCCGATCGCGGCCTGGATGGCGGCAAGCGCGTTGAGCGCGCACTGCCGGGCGTAGTCATAGGCGTCGGCGGCCGGCACGAGTCCGTGGCCGTCGCCGACCTTGCCGGTGGCCGGCAGCGCCCCCGAGATCATCGGCAGCTGACCGCTGGTGAACACCAGCGAGCCGGAGACCACGGCCGGCACATAGCTGGCCACGGGCGGCACGACGCTCGGCAGCTCGATGCCGAGCTCGGCCAGCCGGGCAGCGATCTGCGCCACGTTTCAGGCTCCTTCGGTGGCGACGGGGCGCTTGAGGTAGGCGACAAGCCCACCCTCGGGTCCGGGAACGACCTGCACGAGCTCCCAGCCCTCCGAGCCCCAGTTGTTCAAAATGGCAGCTGTGTTGTGAATCATCAGCGGCGTCGTAAGGTACTCCCAGGCAGGCATAAGGCTCCGATTCAGGCGGTTATTCAGATTTGTCACTTAGTCTCAATAGTATGTCTGCCAAAAATCGTACGGTCAGTGGAGCGCTCGGCGGGTTCCTCGGTTTCGTCGGGATGAGCGCCGTGGCCGGCGTCCTCGTCGCCGCCGCTGTCACCCCCGCTCTGGCCCTCTCCGGCATGACAGCCACGAACACGATCAACATGTTCGAGAGCCTCCCCGACTACCTCGCGATCGACCAGCTGGCGCAGAAGAGCAACATCTACGCGACCAACGCCGACGGCAGCCCCCTGCTTTTGGCCTCGTTCTACGATCAGAACCGGGTGGAAGTCGAGTGGGACGCGATCAGCCCGTTCGTGAAGGATTCCGTGATCGCGGGCGAGGACCCCCGCTTCTATGAGCATGGCGGCATCGACCTCGAGGGCACCGTCAAGGGCGTCGTGAGCACCGTGGCCACCGGCACCGCGCGCGGCGGCTCCTCGATCACCCAGCAGTACGTGAAAAACGTGCAGGTGCAGAAGTGCGAGGCTCTGGCCGACGAAAAGAAGCGCATGAGCTGCTACGACACGGCCACGGAGACCACCCCCGACCGCAAGCTCAAGGAGATGCGCCTCGCCATCGGCGTGGAGAAGCAGTACGCGAAAGACGACATCCTTCGCCAGTACCTGAACATCGCCGGTTTCGGCGGCACGGTCTACGGCATCGAATCGGCCGCCAACTACTACTACAACACCACCGCCGCGGGCCTGTCACTGGCGCAGGCGGCGAGCCTGGTGGCGATCGTGAACAACCCGGTCAAGTTCCAGCTCGACAACCCGGACAGCGAAACCAACGGCGTCGCCAACGGGTATGCCGCCAACAAGGAACGCCGCGACTACATCCTGGGCGAGATGCTCAAGTACCAGAAGATCACCCAGGAAGACCACGACGCCGCCCTGGCCACCGTGATCGAGCCCACCATCACGGAACCCAGCACCGGGTGTGCGACAGCCGGCGGCAGCGCCTACTTCTGCGACCTGGTCGTCAACACCCTGCGGAACGACCCCTCCTTCGGTGAAGACGAAGTCACCCGCATGGCCAACTTCCGTCGTGGCGGCTACGAGATCTACACCACGCTCGACCTCGACCTGCAGAACGCCGCCGAGACCACCATGAAGAAGCACGTGCCGAAGCAGTACGGGGACTGGGACGTGGGCGGTGTGATCACCAGCGTCGAGGTGGGCACCGGCCGAGTGTTGGCCATGACCCAGAACAAGGATTACAGCCAGGACCCGGCCGTGACCGAGAACAATAATGACTACACGGGCATCAACTACAACACCAACTCCAACGAGGGCGGCTCGCTCGGGTTCCAGCCCGGCTCGACCTACAAGGTCTTCACCCTCGCCGAGTGGCTGACCCAGGGGCACACGCTCAACGAGCGCGTCGACTCCCGCCGCAAGAGCGACTGGGGCGTGTTCAAGAACAGCTGTGAAGGCAACCAGAGCTATGTCTTCAACCCCAAGAACGACGCGAACGAGCCCGGCACCAACTACAGCGCGCTGCAGTCGACGATCGACTCCATCAACACCGGCTTCATCGGCATGGCGAAGAAGCTGGACCAGTGCGGCATCGCCACGATGGCCAACTCCTTCGGAGTGGGCCGCGCCGACCTGAAGCCTCTCGAACAAGGCCCCTCGGCCGTGCTCGGCACGAACGAGGTCGCGCCGCTCAGCATGGCCATCGCCTTCGCCGGCATCGCCAACAACGGCGTCAGCTGCAGCCCGATCGTGATCGACCGGATCGTCGGCGGCGACGGCGTCGACATGACCCCGCCGCAGACCAAGTGCACCCAGGCGGTCACCCCTGAGGTCGACGCCGGCATGACGTATGCCATGCAAAAGGTGATGACCGAAGGCTCGGGACGCGCGTCGAATTCCGCGACCTCCCCGAAGGTGCCGATGATCGGCAAGACCGGAACCACCGACGGCAACAAGGACACCTGGATGAGCGGCGCGAGCACCAAGGTCGCCACGGTGATCGGCGTCGTCAGCGTCACCGGCGACATCAACCAGCGTCTTGTGGACGACTGGGAGGGCGGCACGGCTGCCACCGCCCGTCACCGCATGTGGCCGGAGGTGATGAGCGTCGCGAACGCGAAGTACGGCGGAGACGCCTTCGCCGAGGCATCCAACAAGGTGCTGCAGGCCGTTCAGATTCCGGTCCCCGACCTGCGCGGTAAGTCGATGAGCGAAGCGGCCTCCACCCTGACCTCGGCCGGCTTCGACGTGGTCGACGGCGGTGTGACCGACTCCGAGATGCCCGCCGGCACCGTGGCCCGCACCGACCCGGCCGGCGGCAGCAGCGCCAGCCGCGGCTCGACCGTGACCGTCTACTCCAGCAACGGTGTGCTCAAGATCGTGCCCGATGTCGTGGGCAAGACCGAGGCCGAAGCTACCTCCACCCTGGCGGGCTTCGGCATCGTCAAGCAGGAGCAGGACGTCACCGATCCGAAGCAGGTCGGCACGGTGCTCTCCATGACACCGACCGCCGGCTCCGGCGCCGCGGCGGGCAGCTCCGTCACGATCGTGGTCGGCAAGCTTGCCGCCGGCGCGAAGCCCGACGCGAAACCCGACGCGAACGGCGGGGGCAACGGATGACCCGCGCCAACTCCGCAGGCACCTCCCTGGCCGTCAGCGCCGGGGTGGTAGCCGCGGCCGGAGTCGTCGCGTTCGCCTGGGGCTCTCTCGTGGAGCGCCGCATGTTCACCCTCCGCGAGGTTCTCGTTCCGGTGCTCGCGCCGGGATCCGCCCCGATCAAGGTGCTGCACCTCTCCGACCTGCACATGGCACCGTGGCAGCGGGATAAACAGGACTGGGTGCGCGGCTTGGCCGACCTCGCGCCGGACCTGATCGTGAACACGGGCGACAACCTCGGTCACGCCGACGGCATTTCCGGGATCGAGTATGCCCTCGAACCGTTCCGCGGCATTCCGGGCATCTTCGTCAACGGGTCGAACGACTACTACGGGCCGCAGTTGAAGAACCCGATGCGGTACTTTCGTGCCCCGTCGACGCTTCGCTCGGCGTTTCACGAGAAGCTCGACATCGCCCACCTGCACCGGGTGTTCGGCGACCTCGGCTGGATCGACCTCGACAACGCGGCGGCCGCGCTCGACATCAACGGCACCCACCTGGAGCTGTTCGGGGTGGATGACCCGCACATCGGGCTCGACCGCCTCGACCTGATCACCCGGGCGATCGACGACCTGCGCGCGAACGACCCGTTGTCGGAGGAGCACTGGCCCGACCCCGAGGAGGCGACCCCGCCGCGGTCGACGCTCACGGTGGGCGTCGCCCACGCGCCCTACCAGCGGGTGCTCAACTCGTTCGTCAACCATGGTGCCCAACTGATCCTGGCCGGGCACACGCACGGCGGGCAGGTGTGCGTTCCCCGGTACGGCGCCCTCGTCACCAACTGCGACATCCCACGCAAGCAGGTCAAGGGCCTCAGCCTCTGGGACTCCGGACTGCACACCTCGTACCTGAACGTGTCCGCGGGGCTCGGCACGTCGATCTACGCGCCGGTGCGGTTCGCCTGCGCGCCGGAGGCGACCCTGCTCACGCTGACGGCGGCGTAGCGGGGGTATCGGCAGGCTCGGCACCGGATGGTCGTGGTACGGCATCCGGGGGGTTATACTTGTTAAGGCTTACGGGCCATCGGGGTATGGCGCAGCTTGGTAGCGCGCGTCGTTCGGGACGACGAGGTCGCAGGTTCAAATCCTGTTACCCCGACAGATATGCAAAACCCTCACTCTTCGGAGTGGGGGTTTTTGTAGTTGGTGTTTGGTAGTTGATGTTTGGTGCGGCCGGGCCGGCGCGGCCAGAAGCGCGAGAGGATCATGTCATGACCGATTCCAGCCCGGGTCTCCCCGCACCTGTCGCTATCCCACGGCATGCCTGGCAGGCCCTGATCGTGCTGCTGGCCGGCATGTTCATGGCGCTGCTCGACACCACGATCGTGAATGTGGCGCTTCCGACCATCCGTACCAGCCTGGATGCCTCGGAGGCCACCCTCTCCTGGATCATCTCCGGCTACGCGCTCGCCTTCGGGATCGCGCTGATCCCGGCCGGGCGGCTCGGCGACCGCATCGGCCACAAGTGGGTCTTCTTCACCGGTCTGCTGCTGTTCACCCTGGCCAGCCTCGCCTGCGGGCTCGCGCAGAACGATCTGCAGCTGATCATCGCCCGGGTCGTGCAGGGGCTTGCCGGCGGCATGTTCGTGCCGGCCGTGACCGCTGTGATCCAGCTTCTGTTCCCGCCCATCACCCGCGGCAAGGCGTTCGCGATCATGGGCACGGTGATCGGCGTATCCACGGCGCTCGGCCCGATCATCGGCGGCCTGATCATCGAGGCCTTCGGCGACGAGAACGGATGGCGCCTGGTCTTCTGGGTCAACCTGCCGATCGGCATCGTCGCCCTCGTCGCGGCGGCGATCCTGTTGCCGGCCGGCTCCGAACGTGCCCCGGGCACCCCGAGCGGCGGCATCGACTGGGTGGGCCTGCTGCTGATCTCCGGCGGGCTCGTGGCGCTGCTCGTTCCCCTGATCGAGGGCGAGGACCAGAACTGGCCGCTCTGGACCTACCTGACCCTGGCGGCGGGGGCGCTGTTGATTGTGGCATTCGGCTTCTGGGAGGTGGCGTACACCCGGTGGGGCAAGAGCCCGCTGGTGCCGCCGCGGCTGTTCCGGCACCCGGCGTTCACCGGCGGCATCGTGCTCGCGCTGGTCTACTTCGCCGCGTTCACCAGCATCTTCTTCACCATTTCGATCCTCTGGCAGGCCGGCCTCGGGCACACCGCCCTCGAGTCGGGGCTGGTATCGATCCCGTTCGCGATCGGAACCATCATCGGCGCCTCGCAGAGCAACCGGCTGGCGCAGCGGCTCGGCCGCACCGTGCTGATCATCGGCGTGTCCCTGGTCACCATCGGCCTGGTCTGGGTCTGGCTCGCCCTGCTCCTGATCGGCCCGGCGATCACCAACTGGGAGCTGCTGCCGCCGCTGCTGATCGCGGGTCTCGGCAGCGGATTCTTCATCGCGCCGAACGCCCAGTTCATCGTGGCGACCGTGGACCGCTCCGAGGCCGGTGCGGCCAGCGGCGTGGTCGGCGTGATGCAGCGGGTCGGCAGCGCCGTGGGCATCGCCGTGATCGGCAGCGTCTTCTTCGGCACGCTGGTCGTGGCCGGCCCCGGTGCGGAGGCCGTCGCCGCCGGCTTCACCGACAGCGCCACCGCGGCGATGGGCGTGAGCGCCGCGTTCAGCGTGCTGGCACTGCTGCTCGTCTTCGTGCTGCCGAAGCGGGTGTCGGCCGGGCGGTAGGGGCGGGGTTCCCGTCGTGAGGGTGCCCGTTCCGGTCGAGAGCGCCCGCTTTACCAGTCACTCTCGACCGGAATAGAAGTGGTCGGCGGTGGGCATCCTTCGGCTCAGAGCGTATTTGCGAGCCCCCGCGCACGGATGCGTCTACGGTAAATAGATCGACAGTGTTGCGGTCAGGTCCCGGCGCCGTCGGTTCGCCGATCGTGACGTACCGGGAGGCGAGACATGACCGACGCGAGTCGCACTCCCCCGCCGAGACCGCCGGGCCCTGCCGCGGCGGGCGGAGCCGCGCCCACCCGGCTGCGCCGGTGGGCGCCCTGGCTCATGCTCGCCTATCTGGTCGCGCTGGCCTTCATCGCGTTCTGGCCGGTGCCGGTCGACCGGGCGGCATACGATTCACTCCTGGCCCTTATCGATTGGCTGCAGGAACACGGCGCGCCCGGCTGGGTGCGCTACGGCCTGGTCGAGTTCATCGCCAACATCGCCCTGTTCGTGCCGGTCGGCCTGTTCGTCGTGCTCGTGGCCGGCGCACGACGGTGGTGGCTGGCCGTGCTGGTCGGGTTCGCGGCGAGCTGCACCATCGAGCTCGGGCAGCTGATCTTCCTGCCGGACCGCTTCGCCACCCTCGCCGATGTGGTCGCGAACACGGTCGGGGCCGCCGTCGGCACGGTGCTCGGGCTGGTTCTGTTGCGCGGCGGCCGCGGGCGCTGACGGGGACTGCAGGTCGGGTGCGGGTGTGCGCCGGGGTGCCCGTCGGCACGTGCACTTGCCTTTTCTGTGGCTAACTCAGGAGATCCGGGATGGGCCTCGGTATCCGTTGCGTAATTCCGGGGGCGCAAGCCGCAGCCGGCCCGGTTTTCCTGAGTTAGCCCCCTACGTGCGTGCATAACTCCTGCAGATTCTGACGGATGTGCCCGACCCGGCCTGGCGTGACCCTCCGGCCGCGAATTGCAGGAGTTATGCCAGCTGAGGCACCGGCCACCGGACTCACAGGTGGCTAACTCAGGAGATCTGGGCTGGATGCGCGGCACAGCCCCCGGGAATACGGCGCAACGGATGACTGTGGCCGAGTTTCTCCTGAATTAGCCGCAGCTGCCAGCCCGACTCAGGGGTACGGCAAGGCAGCCCGGAGCGGGCGGCAGGTGACCTCACGGGCAGTGGCCGGTGGCCGAGACAGATCACGGCGCCAGACCGAAAGATCCGCGGTGGGAGATGCGGCGGCAACACTGCGCCCTTAGTCTGAGTCTCATGAGCTCCGAGATTACCAAGGCCGTCATTCCCGCGGCAGGACTGGGAACACGCTTTTTGCCGGCGACCAAGGCCATGCCGAAGGAAATGCTTCCCGTCGTCGACAAGCCCGCGATCCAGTACGTGGTCGAGGAGGCAGCCGCGGCCGGCCTGACCGACCTACTGATGGTGACAGGGCGGCATAAGAACGCGTTGGAGAACCACTTCGACCGCATGACCGAGTTGGAGTCGCTGCTCGAGAAGAAGGGCGACCACGACCGCCTGGCGAAGGTGCGGCTCCCCACCCGGCTGGCCGACATCCACTACTTGCGCCAGGGCGACCCGCTCGGACTCGGGCATGCGGTGCTGCGCGCGAAGATGCACGTCGGCGACAAGCCGTTCGCGGTGCTGCTGGGTGATGACCTGATCGACATCCGTGACCCGTTGCTGGCCCGGATGCTGGTGGAGCAGGGCGCGCGCAACGCCAGCATCGTGGCGCTGATGGAGGTCGATCCGTCGCAGATCCACCTCTACGGCTGTGCCGCGATCGAGCCCACCGACGACCCCGACGTAGTGCGCGTGACCGGGCTCGTGGAGAAGCCCAGCGCCGCGGATGCCCCGTCGAACCTGGCCATCATCGGCCGCTATGTGCTGCGCCCGGAGGTGTTCGACGTGCTCGAGCACACCCTGCCGGGCAAGGGCAACGAGATTCAGCTCACGGATGCGCTGCAGGAGCTTGCGACGACCCCGGATGCGACGGGTGGCGTGTTCGGAGTGATCTTCCGCGGCCGCCGCTATGACACCGGCGACCGCCTGGACTACATCAAGGCGATCGTGCGGCTCGCCGCAGACCGCGAGGACCTCGGGCCGGACCTGCGGCCGTGGTTGCAAGATTTCGTCGCGGGGTTCGACTGATCAGAATCCGTCAGGCGGAGGCGGAGGCAGTGGCAGCGGCTGCTGCGGCGGCGGTGGCCTCGAGCTGAGGAATCAGCGTTTCGAGGAACGCGGCCGTGTCTTCCCAACCCTCCACGGCGACGCATTCGACGCCGAGAACCTTGACCGGGTAGTCGTTGCCGTTTTCGTCGAGGCGGTCGCCGACGAACAGCATGTCGTCGAGGGGAACGCCGGTGAGGGCGGCGAGTTTGAGCATGCCGTAGGCCTTGTCGATGCCGCGACGGGTGATGTCCACCGAGGTGGAGCCGCCGGAGCGCACCTCGAGGTCGGGCAGTAGCGCCTGAACGGCTTCGCGCAGGGTGTTCTTCTTCTCACCCGTTGGGTCCCACGCGACTTTGGCGGCCACCGGGGCGGCCTGGCCGAGGGCGGAGAAGGTGATCTGCGAACCGCGGTCCTCGAGGATCGGCCCCCACGTGTCGCTCTCCCAGTAGCCGAGTGAACGCGCGGAGATCTCGACGGCGGCGAGGGCATCCGTCTTCTCGGCGTCGGTCAGGTATTCGGCGTAGATCTGGGTCCAGGAACCCTCGACGTGGCGGTAGTACTGGGTGCCGCAGGTGGGCATCAGATGCAGGCGCGAAAGGATGCCGTCACTCACGGCCTCGAGGTTGTCGATCAGCTGCATGTGGAACTGGGCGATCTGCCCGCCGGAGATCACGCACACCTCGACGACGCCGAGCAGGCTGACCAAGAGTTCCGCCATGCGCGGGTCGAGCGGCGATTTGGAGGCGGCAAGCGTGTCATCGAGATCGAAGGCAACCAGGCGGGGAAGTGTCGTCATGTGAAGTGTGGATCCTTTTCAGTTACTCGGGGCCGTAGTCGTGGCCCGGAGCTTGACGTCACCCATGCGCGACGCCCTAAAAAGTGTACAGCGGGCCCTGCTTGTCGAGCCGGGGCAGGTTTCGGGGCGGGTGCGGGGCAGGTGCGGGGCGGGGTTTCGGGGCGGGCGCGGGGCAGGTTTCGGGGCGGGTGCGGGGCAGGTGCGGGGCGGGGCGGGGTTTCGGGGCGGGTTTCGGGGCGGGTGCGGGCAGGGTGCGGGGCTGCGTGTGGGGAGACGGGTGCCGCGGCGGCGGGAGCCGTCGGGGCTCGCGCGGGAGCGTCCGTCGTGACGTTAACTCGGAGAATTTCGGGACACGCCCTATGTGCCCGGGTGGGGTGACCCCGTCCGAAAAGACCGGGTCACCCCAGCCACGGGGAAAGGCGTGTCGCGAAAAAGTCCGCAGATAACGCAGGGGCACGGATGCCGCGTCGCGGGTTCAGAGAATGGCTCGCCGGGTTTCGACAAGCGAAACCACCGACAAGCGAAACCACCGACAAGCACCACCACCGAGCCGCGAAACCACCGCTACAGCCCCGCGGGCAACTCCCCCGTCGCCACGAGATACAGCCGTTGCGTCGGACGCGTCATGGCCACGTACAGCGCCCCGGCCCCACGCGAAGACGCCGCCACGATCCCCGCCGGGTCCACCACGATCACGGCGTCGAACTCCAGCCCCTTCGAATCCTGCGGGGTGAGCACCGCCACATCCTTGAGCAGCCCCGCAGCCCCGACACCGACACTGACGCCCAAGGAACCGAACGCAGCAGCCAGCGAACCAACAACTCCAGCCAGAAAGTGCTCCAGCACGATCACTGCAACGGTTCCCCCGAGACCCAGCGAGCGTTCCCGCCTAACGGCCGAAACAACATCCGTGAAAGTCTCAATCGGCCACTCGCTCGCCCGCACCGACCTGGCTGGGGTGATCGGCAGATCGTGCGCGAGCGCCATCGACTCGGCAGCCGAAGCGATCTGGCTCGGCGTGCGGTAGTTCACGGTGAGCTCCTCGAGCCGCCACCGCGAGGCCTCGAGCGAGGAGCCGAGCAGGGGCTCGAGGGCGTCGCGCCAGTTCGACGCGGCCGCGGCCGACGCCGCCTGGGCGATGTCGCCCACGATCGTGAACGACCGCAGCGGGCCGCGCCGCAGCACCAGCCGCCACTGCATCGGCGACAGCTCCTGTGCTTCGTCGACGACCACGTGACCGTAAGTCCAGGTGCGGTCGAGCGCAGCGCGCTCGGCCGTGGTGGCCCGGTCGCCGAGCTCGGCGAAGTTGTCGGCGAGCGCCTTGGCGTTCACGAGCCCCTTCACCTCCATGTTCGAGATTGCCAGCTCGGCGTTCTCCACGTCGCGCTTGCGCTGCTCCTTCTGCTCGCGCTTCTGGGCTGCGTCGACCACGTTGTACTCGCCCAGGTGCTCGGCCGCCTCGTCGAGCAGCGGCACGTCCGAGATGGTGAACTCGGCATCGCGCGGCCGGTGCAGCAGTGCGCGCTGCGCGGGCGTCCAGGTGGGGGTGAGCTGCGCCAGCCATTGCGGTCGGGCGTAGAGGTCTTGCACGAGCTTCTCGGGGGTGAGCGGCAGCCAGGCCGTGTTCAGCGCCACCCGCACGTCGTCGGCCAGGCGCAGGTCTTCGCGCAGCATGGGCAGATCGGTGTCATCCATCGACCGGCCCTGGTCCTTCAACTGCGCGAGCCACTCCCGGGAGAGCGCGGCGAGCGCGTTCTTCACGAACGTGACCCGGGCCTCGTTGTGCGGCTTGCCGCCGGCCCGCGCCCGGTGAATCGCGGTCTCGATCAGTTGCGGCTTGAGCGTGAGCCGGTCACCGTTCACGACGAGCACTTGCGCCGACGCCGGCACCCGCTGCCGCGACCGCACGGCACGCTGAACGAGCCGGGCCATCGAGGTCTGGCCCTTGATCGCGGCGACGGCCGGGGCATCCTCTCGGGTGGCCTCGATGCCCGGGTAGAGCTGGCCCACGGATGCGAGCACCACCCCGGTCTCCCCCAGCGACGGCAGCACCGCCTCGATGTAGTGCAGGAAGGACTCTGACGGCCCCACGATGAGCACACCCGAGTTCTTCAGCCGATCCCGATGCGTATATAAGAGGTATGCCGCGCGGTGCAAGGCCACGGCCGTCTTGCCGGTGCCCGGGCCGCCCTGCACGACGAGCACGCCTTTCAGGTCTGAACGGATGATGCGGTCCTGCTCCGCCTGAATCGTCGACACGATATCGCTCATGTGCCCGGTGCGCTGGGCGGTGAGTGCGGCCAGCAGCGCGCCCTCCCCCTGGTGCTGGGTTGCCGAATCGTCCTCGAGAAGCGCGGCGTCGAGGATCTCGTCCTCGATGCGCACGATGTCCCGCCCCTTCGAGAGCAGATGCCGGCGGGCGCGGGCCCCGAGTGGCGTCGCCGCGGTGGCCTGGTAGAACGCGCTGGCCTGCGGCACCCGCCAGTCGAGCAGAATGGGCTGCAGGTCTTCGTCCCTCAGCCCCAGTCGGCCGATGTAGCGGTAGACGGAGGCATCCGTCGAGTCGGAAGAATAGGAAGAGTCAGAGTCAGAGTCGGAGTCAGAGGAGTCGGCGGCCACTTCGAGCCGGCCGAACGCCAACCGGTCGTCGACCTCGCGCAGCTGCACGATGCGGTCTTCGTAGAGGCGCGCGAACGTGTCTCGTTCGGAGCGCGACTGGTGGTTGCCGCCCACGTCGAGCCGCCGCACGGCCACAAGCTGCTGCTCGGCCTCCCGCTGCAGCGCGTCGAGGCGCGCATACAGGTTCGCGACATACTGCTGTTCCCGCTGAAGCTCCCGGTCGACCACGCGCACACCCCTTGAAATCCGAGCCTCAAGCTTACTCGGGTCGAATCATTCACCTGACCGAGAAAAAAACAGTGACGCACCTCGGCCAGCGAGGGTCAGGCTCGCTCGAACCCTCAGCCCGCTCGGTAGTCTGGTCACACTGCCGTTTGAACGAAGGACCATTGGTGCCCGAAACACGTAGACACGGGCGCATCGAAGGCCTCGACCTCATTCGCGGCCTCGCCATCGGGCTGGTCCTGCTGCGCCACGCGTGGCCGTCCACGTTCGGCGGCGGCGGCATCGTGGGTGTCGTCATGTTCTTCGCCCTCAGCGGCTACCTGATCACCGGGCTGCTCCTCTCCGACATCGGTCGCTTCGGTCGGGTGCGATACGGCCGCTTCTACCGCAATCGCGCACTACGACTGGTTCCCGCGCTGGTGCTCATGTTGGGTGTTCTGGCCGTGGTCACGCTGATTCTTGACCCCTGGGGTGATAAGGCAGGCCTTGGCCGTGCCCTGCTCATCGGCATCACCTACACCGGCAACCTGCCAATCCCGCTGGGCAGTTCGGGCATCAGCCACCTGTGGACGCTGGCCACCGAGGAACAGTTCTACCTCGTCTGGCCGATCCTGCTGGCCATCGGGGTGCGGTTCCGTCGCATGCGCTGGGTGCTGGCGGTATCGGTGCTCGCCATCGCCACCGTCATGATCGCGTCGATGCTGATGACAGCCCCGGACATTACGCGCATCTACACGCTGCCCAGCTCCTGGGCGATCGCGATGGTGATCGGCGCCGCCGCCTACGTGGGTCAGGATGCTCTGGGCCGGCTCCTCCCCAAATCCGGCATTCCGCGGGCTGCGCTCTCACTCCTCAGCCTGGGCATTCTGATGGTGATCACGTTCTCCCCGATCGCTAAGAGCTGGCACCTCACGTACGTGGCGATCGGCCCGCTGGTGGCTCTCTTGACGGTGGTGATCATCTTGCACCTGCGTGAGTGGAAGACCCTCCCGAAACGGTGGCTGAAGCCCGCACTGGCTCTCGGCACCATCTCGTATGCGGCGTACCTGTGGAACTACCCGGTGGTGCTGTGGCTGAGTGCCACGCCGGCCATCCCGCACGGCCCCCTGCTCTCCCTGCCGATCACTCTGTTGGCGGCAACGCTCAGCTGGTGGCTGGTGGAGCGCCCAGCCCTCGCCTGGAAGGCGAGGCTCGACGCTCCGCGTTCGACGCCCGCGCAAAGTGCTCCGGCCCTGCTGGAACAGTCCTGAACGGAAAGAACACCTTGACAGTGAGGGCGTTTGCTTGTCGGCCTCTAGGCTTACAGCGAGCGGTGTTCTGCGCAGGAACAAGGCGAGCCGCCAAGAGGCAACGTCCGCAAGATTTGGGGGCCAGCATGCTGCGCAGATTGAATCGTCACAGGGGTAGAGCACTCGCTGGAGCCGCCGTGGTTGCCGGCGTGCTGATGGTGAGCGGATGCGCCGGCGGCTCCGATGCACAGGGCGTCACCCCGAAACATGTTGAGGAAACCACGACCACCAGCACCGTCGACGAGGCCATCGCCGCTATTGACCAGTCCCTGATCGACCACGTCGACCAGGTGATGAACGCCGCGGTGGGCTGTCTGGGCGCCGACGGCAACCCGCAGGCCACGCTGCACGCCTGGCAGAACATGCGCTACGTCTGGCTCAACAACGGAACCGAGCCGCTGGCCATGGCCGACACGCTGATCAAGACGAAGGAAAAGGCCGGCTGGACCAAGACCGTGCCAGGCAACGAGATCACGGGTGAGGAGACCGGTGCTGCGAGAACGATGACTCGTGTTTCAGCGGGCGGCTCCAACGACGCGCCCGGGCTGAGTATCTCGACTGGGTCGAACACGGCAGTTCCTCCGGTGATCTACCTCAGCTCGACCAGCACCTGCTTCGAAGGCGGCGCGCTGCTGCCCTAGCGTCTGCACCGCACATTTGAACTTGACCCTCGTTGTGCGTTCATTTTGTAGGAGCACACGTTCGCCGCGTGTGACACTCAGGGGTGCGCCACCACGTGAAACCGCTGCGTACGCCAAGAGCCCGCTCGTGCACGCCCACCCCGTTTTGGGGACAACGGATCGTGCTGCACGTCATCACCCGCGCCATAAGCTAAAACGTGACTAGGATCCGCCCCGAGCAGATGGGGCACAAAGCTCTGCTTAGACGTGGGCGCAGTCACAAGCGACTTCAATACGCGTTTCTCTTCGTCGCGGCCGCCGCCGCGGGAATCACCGGTTTTGCCGCTATCACCATGACGCTCTAGCGACACAGGCTTCAGATGACTACGTCGGCAGCCTGGGGGGCGGCCATCGCCGCCGGATCGTTGGCCTTAGCGCTCTCGATCGGCTCTCCCGCGATCATGGCCTGGGCCGAAGAACCGCCCTCAACGGCGACCAACGAAGAGCCGGTCGTAACGTCGGATGATTCGACCGCTCCAGTACCGGAGACCCCGCCCGAAACGTCCACCCCGGTCAACCCGAGCCCGGTTGACACGCCGGCCACTGACACACCCGAACCGGAGGTCAGCCAAGCGCCGACGGAACCGGCACCCGCCGACCTGACCGTTGCACCCGAAGCCGTTGCTCCCGCGCCTGTGACCCAGGAGAGCCCGACCACGACCTCGAATAAAGAGCCGGCGGGGAGCCGCTCGCAGTACAGCAGATCGAATTACAGCAGCTCGAATTACAGCAGATCGCGGTCCAGCGATCGAGACTCGGACGAGAAAACAGCTGTGGATGCCTCAGACCTGAGCGTGCTCGGCATCACGACGACCACGCCAACTGCGCCTCTTCAACTGCAGCTGCAACCTGAAACCGCAGCCACCTCGAAGGCCACCGCGACCCCCACCCCGTCCGAGGTGCTCGACTCGGCGGACTCCGCCAGTTCCGTGGCCTCGAGCCTGTCTCCGCTCGCCGTCATTGTTCTGGTGAGCAGCCTGAGCCTGATCGTGCTGCTTGGCGTTGGAAACTTTTTCTATCGCACTCGCTTCGTCAATCGCCAGCAGCCGCGGTCTTTCCCCCGCCGCTGAGGCGCAGACTTACAGGAAGGCAGGAACGTCTACCGTGTTGCCAGCGAATCGGTGAGCCGCTCATTTATCCGTGCACCCGCTTGTCTACTTCGCGGTACTGCAGCCGGGGGCGTCGACCGTGACCGTTGTCGGGTTCAGCATCGGCGTCGTGCGCAGTTCCGGTGCCGCGTAGGTGCCGGCGGGGCCGGTAAAGACGGCCGTGACCGCGCTGGTCTGACCGGGGGTCAGCATGACCGAGAACCGTGCCACGGGCCGGCCGAGGTCGTCGGTGGTGGTCTCCAGACCGGCCCCGTCGACGGCGTCGATCGACGACGACACGAAGGTCGTGCCGGGAGGCCCATAGACGAAGACCTCGGTGCGGAACTGTTTGACGCCCCACGCGCCGCTGGCCACGTAGCTCGGAAGCACCGCCGCCAGTTCCGGCGTGAGGGTGGAGTGCAGCTTGGCCGTCGTGGTGAACGTCGGGGTCGCCGCGGTGCAGACATCCGTACTGAGCGTCGCGGCGGTTTCGAGGTAGAAATCCATCTTCGACGCCGACATGTCCCGGAAGAACACGCCCGTGGTGGTCGACTCATCGTTGGTTGTGGGCAGGATGCCGGCGATGGGGGTGCCCTCGAGAATCTTCTGCTCCTCGGGGTGCGCGCTCCACGCCATGATGCGGTGCTCGCTGACACCTTGGGTGACGGCTTTCAGCATGGTCTGCGGTTCGGCCTGCGAGTTCGTCACGGCGTCGAACATGGTTTTAGCGGCCTCGGCGAAGAAAGCGTCGGTCTGGTCAGGCCCATCCCGGCCCTGGTAACGGAAGTAGATTTCGTTCAGAAGCAGGGCCACGGCGTTGTCCTTCGAGAGCACATCACCGGTACGCATCGTGACCGGGCCAGTAGCGCCCAGCATGTGCGCCAGAGCGACGGGGTCGATTGAGATTACTCCGTCGACGGTTCCGCCGACGTCCCGTTGCCAGAACGCCTGCGCGATCTCGGCTGCGGTGGGGAAGTCGGGCCGGCTGGTCGCGAGGTTCAGTCTGGTGTACATCAGCGAGGTGAACAGCGAAGAGACCTTGGCGTCTTCTCCAATCGCCGGACTCACGGCGTCTTTCAGGAAGGTTTGGCTAGACGCCTGGCGGCCGATGCTGATCTTGCCGTCGAGCACGGTGACCTCGGTCAGGGCGGCGGCCGTTCCACCGAGCGCGGTTGTCTCAGCTAGGTTTTGGAAAACGAGAATGTAGGTACGTGGCCCCGAGGCTCCGAGCATGTCGGGTGCCACCGCGGTGAACGAGTTCACGTCCCTCACGCTAGTCGCCGCGCCGTCGAGCATAGTCGAGAGTTTGGTGCCGGCCGCGCTGACCTGTTCGATGGTGCCGTCGAGTTCAATATTGGCAACAACTACCGCCGCCGAGTCGAGCGCGGTGCTCGCCGTGGCGAGGGCTGTGTTCAGCTTCACGATCGGCCCGAGGTTAATCTTTCCGTCAACGGGCTTCAGCGACGCGGCACTCAGGCCTGACGCCACTGACGCGATCGGCGCGACCGCATCCTGCGCCACCATGTCGATGGCCTCTGCCATCTGGCGCACGGCAGAGAGGTTTGGGCCAGCGAACGGAACGATTTCCGCAGCCCGCCACAGCGGGTCATGAGTCTGATCGACAGCCTTGCTCGTGGCGACGGAGAGTTTCGTAGCTGTGTCACCGACGCCCGCAAAGTCCATGGCCGTGGCCTGGGTCTTCAGGCCACCCACGAGGGTCTGCGCCTTTTCGAGCTCTGCCTTGGCAGTCAGCGCCCGAGAGCCGACCCATCCCCCGGCGGCACCGAGCAGAACGACGAGTCCGATAAGCACGGTGAGGGTGATCAGAACTCGCCGGTGACGGCTCTTTACCCCCCGAGGTCGGGCGTGAGCGGCGGCGCGGTCGTCGGTTGAATCAGTCACCCACGTACGCTAACCCATGCCGGCCGATCGCCCAGTGTCGGCTGGCGCACACGCCGGCTCCGCGGTGCCAGCCCGTTCACTCCGTAGTCTGCACCTCCGGCTGGACCGCATCGAGAGTGTCCGTCTGGAACCCCTTCTGCACGCCCTTCAGCTTGTCTTGATCGATAACGACGATGGACTGTCCGTCAGGTGAGGTGCCGGTGCCCGTTGTCGGCAGGGTGAAGAACGTCACGTCACCCACGCGCACATCGCGCAGTTCGACGGCCAGACCGGCTACGTAGGACGAGTCCAGCCCGTCGTCTACGGCGAGATAGGGAGCAATCGCCCCAACCAGGTCGCTGATCTTGGCGGGATTTGTGAGGGTTTCCGCCGTCAGCGACTTGCCGAGCACAGCCTTGATGAAGGCTTGCTGGTTACGTGCGCGCTGAAAGTCGCCGTCGGAGAAGGCGTAGCGTTCCCGCACGAAGGCCAGCGCCTCCGTCCCGTTCAAGAGGTGCGTTCCCTTTGCGAAGTAATGCCCCTTCAGATGGGACGAGTCGAATCCGATCGGATTGTCGATGTCCACGCCGCCCAGCGCATCTGTGATGCCCTCGAAACCGGTGAAATCGACAATCGCAACATGGTCGATGCGCGCACCAAGGAGGCCTTCGACGGTCTGCACTGCAAGGGGCACTCCGCCAAAAGACATCGCGGCGTTGATCTTGGCCTCGCCACGGCCAGGAATCTCGAGCCAACTGTCGCGCATGATCGACATGACGTAGATGTTTTCGCGGTTCGCCGGCACATGCACCACCATGATGGTGTCCGAACGCTGGCCGGTCAGGTCTGCAATGGACCCATCGTTGGCTCCCCGCGTGTCAGAGCCGAGCAGGAGGATGTTCTGCCCTGTCGCGTTCTGCCCGCTCGCCGCATCGACGGGTGCCGCCGTCGGGCGAGACGCCTCGTCGGGAAAAACATCCGGAATCTTCACTGTCTGGGTGTCAAAGGTATTGCTCAGGCTCCACGCATAGATACCCGCGGCGCCGGTAACGAGGAGGATTGCTGCGGTGATGGCGACGAGCACGATCCGCCGCCCTCGGCGTTTCGGCTTCGTCAGAGGGGTATGAGCTGGATCAGCCATCACGGTCGACCGAGCCCCAGGTACGTCCAGCCCGCAGCCCGCCACACGGCCGCATCGAGCGTGTTCCGGCCGTCGATGATGATGGGAACACGCACGAGTGTGGCCGCCCAGACCGGGTCGATCTGCTTGAACTCGGCCCACTCGGTGACCAGCACGACCGCGTCCGCGTCACGCAAGGTCTCCTCGATGCTGGTTGAGTAGGTGAGCTGCGGATGCCGCAACCTCGAGTTTTCAATTCCCTGCGGGTCGGTCGCCACCACATCGGCGCCGAGACCTCGCAGTTGCACGGCCACGTCGAGGGCTGGCGAGTCGCGCACGTCGTCGGAGTGCGGCTTGAAGCTCAGCCCCAGCACGGCCACCTTGGCGGTGTAAACGGGCTTGTCCAGAGCCTGCAGGGTCATCGCGACGACCCGCTGCCGCTGCCGCAGGTTGATCGCGTCGACCTCCTTCAAAAATGCGACCGAGTCGCCCCGGCCGAGTTCCTCCGCCCGGGCGGTGAAAGCACGGATGTCCTTGGGCAGGCAGCCGCCGCCGAAACCGACGCCGGCGTTAAGGAACTTGCGGCCGATACGCACGTCGAAGCCGATGGCGTCAGCCAGTTCCGTGATGTTCGCCCCGGAGACGTCGGCGATCTCGGACATGGCGTTGATGAAACTGATCTTGGTGGCGAGAAACGCATTGGCTGAGACCTTCACGAGCTCGGCGGTGGCATAGTCGGTGACGATCAACGGGGTCTGAGCGGCCATCGCCGAGGCATAGACATCGTTCAGCAAGGCAGTGGCGTGCTCGCCGGCCTCTCCAAGAGCGATGCCGTAGACCAGCCGGTCGGGGCTGATGGTGTCTTTCACGGCGAAGCCCTCGCGCAGAAACTCCGGATTCCAGGCAAGGGTCGCGCCGCTGCCGGCGGCCTCGATCACGGCGGCAAGGCGCGCCGCGGTGCCGACCGGCACCGTGCTTTTACCCACGACCAGGTCACCGGCGGCGAGGTGAGGCAGCAGCGACTGTATGGCAGCGTCGACGTAGCTGAGGTCGGCGGCATGGCTGCCGGCCTTTTGCGGGGTTCCGACGCCGATGAAGTGCACCTGGGCGCCGGCGGCTTCGGCAATGTCGGTGCTGAAGCGTAGGCGACCCGACGCCATGGCCGAGGTAAGAATCTCCGGCAGACCCGGCTCGTAGAACGGCGGCTTGCCCGCGGCCAGCTGCTCGATCTTGCGGGCGTCGATATCGATGCCCACCACCTCGTGGCCGAGTTCGGCCATCGCCGACGCGTGCACGGCCCCGAGGTAGCCACAGCCGATCACCGAAATCTTCATGAATTCTCCATATGAGTCAGCCTATTTGCCACTACGCGCCCGAGGGACCAATGGCCCTTCCCCCCACGCTCGACACCGGCGACAGAATCCCTGCGATCGGCGCAGTGGAACCACGCAACACGCCTCTATCGCAGAGGGCAGACTGAGCGTACCTTCTGAGAAACGACCGTTGAGTTACCCGAACTCACTAGTCAGAGGTTGTGATAGCGCCGTCACGGCCCCATCTCGAACTGCGCAGAAATTACTGCATGCGTACAGCGAAACACTCAATTCGTGCATGGCTACGGCGCGAGTTCTTGACGCCCCTGAATCTGATGTACCAGCAAATCGACGATCATCTCCAGGACGAGTACGCACCCGCGCAAGACGCGACATCTTCCAAGTACCGGTCGCCGCGCATCAAGCGTTAGCGCACGCGATGGCTGTCGCGCTCGCGACGAACGATAGTCAGCACGACGCCGAGGGCAGCGCCGAGGAGAAGGACACCAGAAGCGACCCAGATGAGAAGGACAAAAATGTTGTGGCCCGTCACTTGGTTGTCATCGGATTCTCCAGTCAGCGTGTACTTGCCCGCTTCATCGGGGGGAAGAGTGACCGCCCCACTCGCGACAACAGCTCTTGAAACGGAATTAGTTTCGGTCGCGACATAGCTTGCTGCGTTTGCGCCTACCGGTACCGCGAAAATTGCGACAACAGCGAGAGCGATCGCTGCGAAAATCTTGATTACCATGAGCCTGGGTCCCCGCGTAGTAACTGCATCTATCCCGCCTGCAAGGACGTCATCACGCTTCATGAACCCCCTCTACAAGCGCAGCAACGGCTACCATCTGATGGCATCCATGTGCTCGCGGTACCACTCGACCGTGGAGCGGAGGCCATCTTCCAAAGCGATTTCTGCAGTCCAGCCGGCGTCAGCGAGCTTGGACACGTCGAGCAGCTTCTGCGGGGTGCCGTTCGGCTTGGTCGTGTCCCACTCTGTTTCCCCGGTATAGCCGACGACCCGAGCCACCGTTTCCGCGATTTCCTTGATCGTGACATCGGCGCCGGTTCCAACATTCACCTGGGAGGGGCCATCATAGTTTTCGAGCAGGTGCAGGCAGGCTGCCGCCATGTCGTCCACGTGCAAGAATTCGCGCCTGGGCGCACCGGTGCCCCAATTGGTCACACTTTTCGCACCTGATTTGACTGCTTCGTCGTAACGACGAATTAACGCAGGCAAGACATGCGAGCCGTGGACCGAGAAGTTGTCTCCAGGGCCGTACAGGTTCGTGGGCATAGCCGAAATCCACGGCAAGCCATATTGACGCCGCACAGCCTGAATCTGAAGGATGCCGGCGATTTTTGCAATCGCATACGCATCGTTGGTCGGCTCAAGATGCCCGGTGAGCAGAGTCTCTTCCCGAATTGGCTGTGGTGCCAGCCGAGGGTAGATACAGGAGGATCCCAAGAAAAGCAGCCGCTCCACGCCGTGCTCGAGGGCTGCATCGAGAACGTTCACCTGAATGCGCAGGTTCTCGCTCAAAAAGTCGACCGGGTAGGTGTTATTTGCGAGAATTCCACCCACCTTGGCTGCAGCCAGAACCACGTATCGGGGCGTAGTTTCGGCGAAGAACGGGAAGACCGCGTTCCGATCTTCGAGGTCCAGTTCCTTCGAGGATCGACCGATCAGATTGCTGAATCCCTCAGCCTGTAGTTTTCGCCAGATCGCGGAGCCGACAAGCCCCCGATGGCCGGCCACGTAGAACGGTGCGGATCGCTCGAGTAGCCCAGGCTCAAAAAGAACCTGATCGCGATCGTCGACGTCTGTGTTCGCTGAGTCGATGGTCATGACTACCTGGTTTCCACGTTCGTTAGCTGCGGTCCCCAGCTTTCGAGCTTAACCTCGTCGATCCAACGACTTCCCGCGTGCTCCAGCGCGGTGATGTCCGCGTCGACCATGATGCGGGCAAGCTGAGCGGTATCGACGGTCGCCTTCCAACCGAGCTTGGTCTCGGCCTTGGACGCGTCGCCGACGAGAGCATCCACTTCGGTCGGGCGAAGATAGCGCTCGTCAAAGCGCACGTGCTCTTCCCAGTTGAGCCCCGCGTGACTGAAGGAAGTCTCTACGAAGTCACGAACCGTGAAATTACCCCCCGTAGCGAGCACGAAGTCCTCAGGTTCATCCACCTGCAGCATGCGCCACATGCCCTCGACGTATTCTGCGGCATAGCCCCAGTCGCGAATCGAATCCAGGTTTCCGAGATATACGTGATCCTGCGTGCCAGCCCTAATAGCAGCAACGGCACGGGTGATCTTGCGCGTCACGAAGGTTTCACCACGACGAGGGGACTCGTGGTTGAACAGGATCCCATTGACGGCAAACATGCCGTAAGCCTCGCGGTAGTTCTTCGTGATCCAGTAGCTGTAGACCTTCGCGGCACCATACGGTGAACGAGGGTAGAACGGTGTTTCTTCGTTTTGCGGCGGCGGGGTGGCTCCAAACATCTCTGAGCTCGACGCCTGGTAGAAGCGCGTATGAATGCCAGACATTCGCACGGCCTCGAGTAAACGAATCGTGCCCATTCCGGTCGTGTCAGCAGTGTGCTCCGGCTCATCGAATGACACCCGCACGTGAGACTGCGCGGCTAGGTTGTAGACCTCGTCAGGCTTGATCTGGACCAGGAGAGTTACGAGGCGACTGCCGTCACTCAGGTCACCATAGTGAAGGAAAAGCTTCGCCTCAGGGTCGTGCGGGTCCACATAGAGGTGGTCGATCCGTGACGTATTGAAGGTTGAGGCACGGCGAATCAGACCGTGCACCTCGTAACCTTTCGAGAGCAAAAGCTCGGCCAAGTAGGAGCCGTCTTGCCCAGTGATCCCGGTGATTAAAGCTCGCTTAGTCAATGGGCCCCCAAGTTGTGGTCATGCTGTGCATGACCTGCGTCGCGCAGTGTCGAAAACCCTAAGTATAGTTCACTGTCGCGACCCCAAGCTTTCCACGAATTGGTTCACTTGCACGCCTGGAAAACGATTCCTCTCTTAGGTACGTGCCGTCCTCTGAGCGGCTGATTCAGCCCCGAGATCATGGGGAACCCAGCGTGGTACGGCCGCTAACAAACCGAAGCGTCAATCGCATCTTTGCCGACACAGATAGCGGCACGCGCACCGCAATCGATGTTGTGGCATCGCGAAAAGACATCACCACCGTGAGAAGAGCGTTATAACCGAAAGCTTCCTCACAACTGTGCCCAAAATAACAAGGGCCGATATTTACGGCTTCCACAAAAGCGCCATTAGACACCGGTAAATTCTTCGCCTTCGTCGGCGGGTTGAATTCAATCTAGAGAATCGAATTTCTCGCATAGAGCCGTCACCATCTATGGGACCTTTATTCGAGAAAGACGGACTCCACGGAAGATTCCCAGTGGGTTTCGACTTCAGTCGAGGCGTGCGCTCACTGATGCTGCTGCAGCCGCAACGGATGGAGTTTCGTCGCTGGGCGATGGTTGCACCCCACTGGCCAGCACAATGCTGGACAGCAGACCGGAGTAATGGGATATTGCGGCCTCCTCCGAAAGCACACGAACCTGAAACGCCATCCCGCTCCGGCCAAGGCCCTCCGCTCGAGTGGTATTCATTCCAAGGGAGAGCGCCTCCCGGAGGAGCGATGCGGGATCGTCCGCGTCAACCCGAACGCCAGCCTCGGCCGCGGCAAGCTCTTCCGACGTGATCGAGTCCGCGCCCGACGCAACGAGAACGGGACGTCCGGACGTGAAATACGATGTCAGCTTGCTTGGTACTGCCATCTCGCTCACTCCAGCCTTTTCATTCACAAGGAGAATATCCGCGGCCGCCAGTGCCCCCTTGAAATTTTCTTCGTCCAGCGAGTCTAGAAATTCCAATCGAGTTACGCCCTTGGAAAGGGCTTCAAGATAACTTCGCTGGTTTCCATCGCCCAAGAGAATAAAGCGGATGCTTGATCCGCTCAGATCGGCCAAACGCGCAGCCTCAACCACGTTCTCTAGCGCTTGCTTGACGCCCATATTTCCAGCATGCAGAACGATGATCTCATCAGACCAACCAAACTTCGCGCGATACTTCTGTCGATCGATGGGCACACTGGCCAACCGTAGGTGCGTCCAATTGCGCACAACCTCGATGCTGGACGGATCAATTCCGAGTGAGCTTGTCAGATACCGTTTGAAACGGTCATGGATCACGACCACTCGATCTGCGCGTTTCAAAATAGTGGATTCCACTTTGGCCACCATTCGAGCGCCGCGGCTCCCCATTGCACCGGTCTCCGCGACTCCCAGGCTGTAGATGTCCTGAACCCAAACGACTACGGATGGCCGGCTTGGCAGCATTCGCGCCTTGATTTGAGCAAAGGCAACCGCAAACAAAGCGGGGCTCACCAGTACGACAACCTGAGGATTTCCCCAACTTGTGAAGACGGAACTCAAACCGAATGAAATCTCCATGAGCAAACGTCGAAGACCGGAGGGCTTGTTCGGCACATAGGGCCGCAGCCGCGTGACGGATACGCCCGAAATATTCTCCGTCATGCGCAAACCGCGATACTCGGTTGGCACACGCCACATGGGGTAGTGGGGGTATCCCGTGACGGCACGCACTCGCCATCCCCTATCGGCAAGCCCGGCAGCGAGACCCGTGGTGTATGGGGCATTCCCGGTCAACTCTGGCCAGTAGTTGAGCCCGACGATCGTCACCTGCATATCTTGGTCCCCCATAGCTGCAAGACTAGTGCCCCATAGGCATTCACGTTCCGGAGGGGCAGACCATCGAACCGAACGAGACTGAGAAATCGGTCAACAGTGCCGTGCCGGTCATTAACCTCGAGGATGCCCCCGGCGAGAGGACGGCTTGGGACCGCCCAAGGCTCTACGTCTACCTCTGGGCGATCTGTGAGCTTCTTTTCGTCTACAACCCGTGGCAGATCAGTTCTGTTATGCGAAGGCGGGTGCTTCGGGCCTTTGGCGCCGAGATCGGCGTTGGTGTCATCTTCCGGCCGCGAACACGGGTCAAGTTCCCGTGGAAGTTGCACATCGGCGACCGGTCTTGGATCGGCGAGGGAGTGTGGTTTCACAACCAAGACCATATTTTCGTCGGCCACGACGTCGCCATCTCACAAGAGACCTTTTTGACAACCGGCAGTCACGCCCACCGACGAGACATGGCGCTCTTGACCCGCCCGATCATCGTTGAGTCCGGGGCCTGGATTTCTTCACGATGTATTATTTTAGGCGGCTCAAGAATCGGTAGGTCGTCACTGATCACGCCGCTTACTGTCGTGACAGGCACCATTCCGGCCAACACGATCTTTGGAAGCGCAAAGCCTCAAGACTTGGGACGTCGATTTGTTTGACTGTTCTACCTCGATGAAAGAAGGTCTCCAGTAGTGAGCAGATGTCTGGTGATCGGTGCGAACGGATTCATCGGTTCGCATGTCGTGGATGCGCTCGCAAGCAAGGGGCATGAAGTGACGGCCTTTGATCGGTTCAGTTCCGGAGAGGTTTCCTTCAGCTCACCGAACGTGACGCGGCATGCGGGCGATTTTCTGAATCATGCGGACTTGGCCGACGCCCTAGCTAATCAGAAATTTGTATTTCATTTCCTATCTACCACTACCCCCGCGATCGCGGATAACGAACCAACTCTTGATATCCGAACCAACATCTCGCAATCGGTTGACCTCTTCCAGCTATGTGCAAATGCGGCCATCGAGAAGGTTTACTTCGCATCGACGGGCGGTGCAATTTACGGCGACCAAGGGCATTCTCGGTATCGAGAGACCGACCTCGCCCTTCCCGTTTCTCCTTACGGTATTGCGAAGTTGACTATCGAGCATTACCTACGATACTTCCGCGCAAAACACGGCCTTGACTCGGTGAGCCTGAGAATCTCCAACCCTTACGGAACCCGCCAACATCCTCGAAAGACACAGGGTTTGATTCCCATTGCACTGCGCCAAATAGCGTTGGGCGAGCCAGTCCTCCGATTCGGGTCCGGGACGATGATCCGTGACTTCATCTATGTAGAGGATGTCGCACGGGTCATAGCAGAGATGACGGGCATCGAGACGGAGCATGATGTGTACAACCTTGGAAGCGGTCGAGGCAACACCGTCAACAATGTCTTAGAGACAATCCGCAAAGTGACAAAACAGGACTTCGACATTCGTCAAGTCCCGATACCTCCAACGTTTGTCAACAAGGTTGTACTGGATACGACCCGCATTAGTGCCGAATTCTCTGTACGTTCCTTGATTTCATTGGAACACGGCATAGAGAAAACCTGGGCCGGGCAACTGGAGTCGGCTTTTCGCTAAACGTTCGCGATACCCTTCCGGTATAAGCCCACCAGGATGTTCACAACCGCCCGGATGCTGAACCGATCTTGAATACTTTGTTCCGCGTTTCTAATTATCGAATCTCGAGCATCCGGTTCCCGAATCAGCCGCTCGACGGCGTCTGCCATCCCAGTGGGTGTGCCGTCTGTGACGAGTCCCGCTAAGTCTTCCCGGAAGTAGGGTGCAAGCCCGCACGAATCTGTAATTACGCACGGCGTTCCAATTGCCATTGCCTCAAGCACCGTAACCGGGAATGGTTCATTTACGCTTGGCAAAACAAATACTCCGCTCCGTCGGAGCCTACGGCGCACTTCCGAGTAGGGTATAGGCCCCTCGTACTCGAAGACCTCCTCCAGCATGTGGGCTTGGATGAAGGATTGAAGTTCCCGCAAATCGCCTTCGTCCGGACCTACGACGACGAATCGGCACGGGACACGCCGGCCGCTCAGGATCCGGGCCATCTCCGCGAAAGCCATCACGCGCTTTCGGGGGTGAAGTCGTGCCATGAACATGACTACATCCGAAGTACGAGACTCGCCGTCGTGGAGTCCGCCGCTTTCAACACCGTTCACCAAAAATTCAATGGACGCTTCTCCACGCGACAGGGCCGATAATGCTTCGTCATCTACGCCTTTGTACGCGATTACGGAGCTCGCACGGCGTAAGACCGGCCTGACGCCCAAGAAGTCGAATACGCGTGCGCGAAGTCGAGCATCTGGAACAACCATTCCGTGGGGCTGCACCACGAAGTTCGCTCCTCTAAGCGAGAGAAACAATGCCACTGGGAGAGTAATAAGATCACGGGCCAGGTGGATATGCACTACATCATACGACCCATGGTTCGCTCGAATGTGGGACAAGAGCCCAGGCGCAACCAAACCGCTGAAGCCGGCTGGGAGGAGAGAATGTGTGTGAAACAACCGCACTCGGACACCAGGAGCGTCAATTTCCGCAACGCCGTCCCACCCCGCCAATAATTCCACATCATGGCCACACTCTGCAAGCTGTACTGCCTGAGCGACGGCGACAGAAACTGGCCCACCAAATGCCGCGTCGGCCGAAATATAGGTCACAATCTGCGCAATCTTCACCCTTCGAGGCTAACGGCGTTTGGAGTTCGCCTTGAACACATTCCCTTCTCGAAATAGATAGGACATTTCGCCTTGACCCCGGATGGTGGATTGCTCTCTAGAAAGATTGTTCATGACATACGCCAGGAGTTTACTCCTGCGTTTCGAAGTCGAGGCCCTGAAGCTTGGGAATGGAGACCGGTCGGACGGTGGCAGCAGCTGGGCGCGAGTTCGGCCTCAAGGAAGCCAAGCTGGACCGGTTGGTGAGCTTGTTCAATTCCATCCAAGACGCTGGTGAGGCCGCAGCCACGGTGACGCAGGAGGACCATCTGGTGTGGCCTGAAATTAGCCCGGCACCTCTATCGGCATTTATCGTCAGCTCGTCGCGGTTGGTGCTGTTCTGCAATCTTGTCGATTAGGAGCCCGCTCGGCCAGTTGCGCGGATTCGCCGGTGGCGACCACCCAGCCGGCCATGCAACGGAGGTTGATGTCCGTGATGGAATAATGGAATAGAGGTGGAAGAGTACGACCAAGTTGCCCGGCTTTTCAGCGTGGTGCGATCCCACGAACACACCTGGATCGGTTCCGACGCGATCAGTTCTGGTTTCGCAGGGGAGAGTGCATGGCCAACTCGTGCCGGTCGGATGTCTCGCCATGGACCCGGCACAGCCGATACATCGTCGCCACCTGGCAGAGGTAGCTGCGCGAACCAGACCGGGGACGAGGCTTATTTAATAGCGTCGGGGAACAGCGGCGGTGGCGGTAGCAGGAGGCCTACTTTCGACCGACCAACAGCACCATGGCCCACATGCCATAGGAGCGTGCTGATTTAGATGGCTGCAGTGGGCCCAGCGGCTCAAGTGGGCCGTCATTGAGCCGCGTGTGAATGTAGTTTGGGTCACTCGCGGGATCTATTCAGTGTTGCGAGCCACGCCAGGCTGGCGAGGTCGTCTGCATTGGGTGAGTGCGGGGGGGGGCCCTGCCTGGGTTCTTCAGCCAAGGGCACAAACCCCATTCTGGCTGGTGAGTCCGAGGTTGAGGAGTCGTTTCAGGTTCATTGCAGCCGCGGGAGTGTTCCACCAGGCATGGTTCTTCACGACTCGGCCGAGAGGTCACTGTGACCAAGCCAGCAGCGTGAGTTAACGCCAGCTGAAAACAGTAAGCATGGAGCTGCCGCGCAGCCGCACCTGGGCGAATGAGAATCGAGGGGGTGGTCACCTCTTGCTGGCAGCGTCCTGGGGATGGATTCTGATGATGTGTTTGTCGGGCTGGACGTCGATGGCCCTTGGTGCCCATGAGCTCGGAAAACAGTGTGGCGTGGAGGGTTGTGGGCACCCGGTCGTGCTGCCTTGAGCGCGAACTTCAGAGTCCTTGACTGACGGCCTTCCTCCGGCAAGCACTTGTGATGGTGGTGCAACGGAGGAAGGTCGCAACGGATGGGGTTGTTCAATATTGGGCTGACTTGGGTGTCCATCGGGATACCGTCGTGGCCGCCGTGATACGCCCGAGTGGGCGGGGAAAACGTGAGGTCGAAACACGCACATTTCCCACCGACACGAAGGGTCTGCTGACGCTCGGCGGCTGGCTTGTCGAACAAGGAGTGACTCGGGTGGGCATGGAGTCCACTGGTGTGTATTGGAAACCGATCTTCTACCTGCTGGAGGATCGCGTCCCCGAGGTGTGGCTGTTGAACGCCGTCCATTTGAAGAACGTTCCGGGCCGGAAGACCGATGTGGGCGATGCCAAATGGATCGCCCAGTTGGTGGAACACGGTTTGGTGCGACGTCATTTGTCCCGCCGCCTCCGATCCGCGAGCTTCGAGACTTCACCCGGCATCGTCGGACCTTGAACGAGGAACGGACTCGAGGTATTCAGAGGTTGGAGAAGGTGCTTCAAGATGCCGGCGTCAAGTTTTCGGGTTCCGCGTCGACGATCTTGACGAAGTCGGGTCGTGCGATCTTGGACGCGATGCTGGCCGGCGGGGCCGACCCTGCTATCCTCGCAAACCTGGCGCTGGGTCGAATGCGGTCCAAGATTCCGCAACTCCAGGACGCTCCTCAGGGCACGTTTCGGGTATCGCATCACGACGTCTTTGTGAAGCAGATGCTCGCTCACATCGATTTTCTGGATGGCCAGACCGAGCAAATCGATGCTGAGATTGAACAGCGGGTGATGGAGCACGAACCGGTTCTCGAACGCGTGCAAACGACCCCCGGTGTCGGCCGCAAGATCGCGGTCAGTTTGGTCGCGGAGATCTGCGGCCACATGAGCGTCTTTCCCTCAGCGGCGCACCTGGCTTCTTGGGCTGGAATCTGTCCCGGTAACAATGCGTCCGGCGGCAAGGCCAGGTCAGGTCGGACCCGTCACGGATCGGTGGCGCTCCGCACCGTGCTCACCGAGGCAGCGCAGTCGGCGGCCCGCACGAAGGGCGCGTACCTCACCGCGCATTTCCACTCGGTCAGGAGCAGACGCGGAACCTTCGAAGCGATTGGGGCTACCAGGCACGACATCCTCGTCGCCTACTGGCACATCATCCACGACGACGTTGACTACATCGATCTGGGAGCTGATTGGGCCGTTCGACGCCAAGGCCCAGAACAACAACGCGCCCGCCTTGTCCACCAGATCGAGAAACTCGGCCGAGAGGTCACGCTCACCATCCCAGCCGAGTAGACAGTACCGTTCCCGGGAGCAGCTCGCAAATTCACACTTCAGGGCTGGAAACGCCAGGCGAGTTCTAGGGCGAATTCCAGCGGTCGTCGCAACACGGATCAGTTATTTGGATCGTAGAACGTCGGCGAGGAGCTGGGCTGGTGTTGTCCAACCGAGTCGTTTCCGGGGCCTGTTGCTGATCTTGGTCGCGACGGCGGCGAGGTCGTCGGCGCTGTGAATGGCGAGGTCGGTGTGCTTGGGGAAGTACTGCCGCAGCAGTCCGCTCATGTTCTCGTTGGAGCCGCGCTGCCAAGGCTTGCCGGCGTGGGCGAAAAACATGCCGTCCGTGAAGAGGGATGCGATCTTGTCGTTGCTGGCCATTTCGGCGCCCTGGTCCCAGGTCAAAGTCCGCTGGAGCTCCTGCGGGAGCGCAGACATCGCGGTGATGAGCGATGCGTTGACTTCAGCTGCGGTGTGCCCACCGGGAAAGTGCAGGAAGACGGTGTAGCCGCTCTTGCGGTCTACCAGGGTGCCGATCGCCGAACGGGTGCGCGTGCCGATGATCAGGTCGCCTTCCCAGTACCCGAACCGGGCCCGCTCGTTTGCGACCTGGGGATGGTGATCGATCAATGTCGCCGGTGCGATGAAGCGTGGGGCACGTACGTTGGGGCGCCGACGACGCTTACGCAGTGGCCGGCCTGTTCGAAGATATCGTGTCAATTTCTTGGTCAAACCGATGTTTCCCGGCCATTACAGGGCCTGGCAGATCGTTTCGTGGCACACGTGCCACAATCGTGTCTGTGGGTGAGCGTCTCGTAGCCAGTAGCTGATCTATTCAGGGCTCCAATCCAGTTTCAGCTTGTCCTGGACCAGGTCGCGGAGCTGGAGGTCTTGCCCGATGCGCCCAGTTCGCGCCCGCGGAATTTGTCAGGGTCAATGAGGCCAGCGTGAGTTTAGGCGGCTAATTTTGGCTCTTGTTCTTGAGCTTCGAGGGGTTTGTTGATCCAGGCCGCGTCGGGGGTGGCAAGGATTTGCAGATGGAGAATCCTTCTCGCCTGAACAAGGTGATCCGCCCACGTTCGATCAGGCTCAGGTACCGTTCGTGTCGGTCTGCCTCAGCAAGTCGTAGCGGTGCGATCCCGACACGTTGAGATCGCCAACGATGACCGGTCGTGCACCCGATCCCGACGCGCTTCGCGGCTGCGATCGGTCCGACCCAGGCAAGGATGAGCTTCCAATACTCATCTCCGCGGTAGAGGTTTCTCTTGCGCCCACGTCTGGCCATCTTCACACTCCAAATCTTGGTGGAGTGTTGCGACGACCTAGAACTCGCCTGGCAGAAGTGGCCCTGTTTTCAGTCGGCATTAAAAACGTTGATACCAGAGCCCTGACCAGCTCGGCCGATTCACACATCAGAACCCCCAAAGTCGATAGATCAGGGCCACCGACCAGTAAGGAACCAAGTCCGTATGGGCGATTGGGCGAAGATGCGGCAATCGTATTCAATGCGCGATCACTAAAGCGCGAGGGATGGTGCAGCGGCCCTCGGCCGGAACGACTGCCGAAGTACGCGCGGCGCGCATTGAGATCGATTATCGACGCGTTCGCCCCGCAGATTCCGGCGCTGATGGCCCGCACCGACGATGCCTGCATAGACGTTTGGCCAAGCGGGTCGGCTCGCCCGGATCAACGCCGGTGTTCCGCGACAAGGCCGCCGGGATCGGCCCGTACACATTCCGCCGAATTTGGCTGGCTGCCTCGACCGCGACGGGCTGGCAGGTCCAGTGCGACTTGTGGTGTACGCACGAGCCTCTACCGCTGGGAAACAGGCTGACGACCTCTTCCGCAACTCAGCGCAGCTGCCCGAGGATTGCTGGGTTCGGGGACGATCATGAGCACTCTTCCTCGCACTGCACACGCTGACCGATGAAATACGAAACGAGGTCTAGTCAAGATGCTTGACTATCGGTCGGAACTCCACTCGTCACGGCTTGGCGAGTATCGGAGGATTCTAGAGTTCATGAGTGCCTTCACCCGGCCAGGAGCGTGCCAGACCGGCCGTTCGAGCATTGCCATCACAGACCGAAGCAAGGAGCGCTTTGACACGAGAGTTTGAACCTCTCTTCTATAGCCGGAGCGATCATTGCCAAGGTGCCCTCCATGATGGCGGAACCCTCCGAGAGCAGCCTCCACGATCAGCGGCTCACTCAATTGTGCAAATTGCCACCACAGGAAGTAGTCCCCCGCAAGCTTAAAGGTGGAGAGTCTGTCTAGATCTACCCGTTTCATGGCAGACCTCGTCCAGAATGTTGATTCCTGTTGAATGTGAGGCAGTTGCGCACCGTAGTAGCCGGATAAGATCGAGGTGGTCCGATAGCGAAAAGGGAGACTTGCGCGCACTATGCTGCCGCTGACGGAGTAGTGGATGTGCATGCCACACAACCAGTCCGAATCCCCCCGATCGAAGATTCGCCCGACAACGTCGAACGCCCCCGGCAGCAAGAGGTCGCCGGCGTTCAAGTAGAAGTAGATGTCACCATCCACGTGACGCAAACCCTTGGCCAGCGCGTCGTACATGCCCGAGTCTGGCTCGCTGATGACGCGCACGAGACTGCCACCCACCTCAGCCGCAATCTCAGCAGTTCTGTCGTCGGAGGCCCCGTCGCAAACGATGTAATCAATTTGATGGCGACCCGACGCTACACCAGACTGCTCGATGATACTTCGAATCGTTTCGCCAACCAGCGTTTCGGCGTTTCGGACAGGGGTAACGATCGCGAAGCGTGTCAACCTACGGCCCCTTGGGTATCACTGGAATTGTTGGTAATGGATGATCTCCGCCAGTTTGACAAACACGTTGATCTCGAGGAGACACGGAGCGACGTATCTATGCTCGAAGGATCACGCACGTGGTCCGGTTTGCGTCGTTTAGTACTCATCTTTTTTTGCCCCCTTGAAGCTCAGAGTCATTGACACCCAAGCCGAGTTCTGATTGTACTCGCTGGGCTTCCGACCGATGATGACGCTGAGTCTGAGCAGACCCAGCGTCTTGATAGGCTGCAGCGTTGGTTTATAACGGCCTTGGCGCTCAAAGAGGGAAACGGATTGTCAATGGGAAGAGCTGTGGATCGCTCGATCTTCCGCCAGGCTTTTTCCGGCTCAGTTCTGAGGCTGATTGGGCTCCCCATTGTTGCGATCGCCGGGATTGCCAATACTTCCCTTGTTGTAGCAAACACCGGCATCGCCGCGTATGGAATCGTGAACACCGTGGCGATGTTAGGAGCCCTGCTGCCCTTTTCTGATTTGGGTGTCGGGGGCACCGTGACGACGGCCGTCGCCCTCGACTCCGTGGCGCCGAGGGCCGGGCTGAAACACAAGCTTAAAGCGGCTTACTTTGTTCTGATCGCAGTTGCTTTTTTTATCGTGATCACAGCTTCGATGATGGGTATGTTTGCGCTGTGGAGTCCCCTGCTCGGCCAGGACCTCTCGGTGAGTGACAATAGAATCATCTCGGTCGGTGTTTCGGTTTTTGGCCTCGCCGTGCCGTTGGGTCTCGGGGTAAGAATCCTGATAGGGCTTGGGAGAAATGATTTGGCCGTCGCAATTGCGATGACATCTTCAATTTTTTCCCTTGCTTTTACCGCTGTGATGGCTCTGGCGGGCGGGCACGGTATGATCTTCTCCTTGACGAGCTTCCTCGGCCTGTTTTCAGCAGGTCTCATCAGCACATTCCTTGCGCATCACCTACTGAGGAAGGGCGCCCCTACTCGGGATGCCAGCCAAACCCTCTTGGGATCAAAACCGATACGGCGATACGATTTTCGGGCGCTGTCGGGATCCGGCGCGTTGATCATCATCACGATTGGCCTTCCGCTCGGCCTTGAGACAGGGCGAATCCTACTTTCACGTACTGGTTCTCCGATGATGCTTTCGCAGTACGCGCTGATGGCCCAACTCTATGCAATCACGTGGTCAGTTCTCTCCACGGCTTCAGGCGCTTTATGGACGATCTTCGCGCAGCGAAGGGCGGACCCCAATGGATCGATCGCCATATGGCGATGGATGGTGGTCTCGTTTGGGCTGCTAAGCGCTTTTGGGGCGGCCTTCCTCTGGGCCTTGGCGCCTTGGGCCGGCTCGGTAATCTCTCATGGGGAGATCCTAATTCCACCCGTACTCGCCATGTCTTTCGGAGCCTTATTGATCGCCCAGAGCTTGCACCTCCCAGCTGGAAGCCTCTTGACCACGCCAAGACAGCTGTGGGTCCAAGCTGTTTGCGTCCTTGTGATGGCTGCACTCAGTCTAAGTGTTGGCCTCTTATTGGCGAGGACGATGGGAGGAGCAGGATTTGCGCTTGGGGCGGCGACCGGCGTCCTAGTTGGTCAATTCCTGCCAGACCTGCTGCTGGTCCCGAGGCTAGTTCTGGAGGGCACGGTTCGGCGAAAATCTAGGAAATATCCTGGCCAGCGATTGGTGCCGGTCAATTACAGGGGGCACCGTGAATAGCCCATCGACGGGCCTGACTGCGGTCTTACTTTTTGCCGGAGTGCTTAGCGCGGTCTCGATCTATCGCCTGTTCGTTCTCTATGCGCCCAAAAGCATTCTGAGTGTAGCAACGGCGTCCATCGTGGGGATATTTCTTGCCACCGCAGCACCAAGTATGTTTTCCAAAGTAGCAAGCCAACAGGTTACCTTTTACAGTGCGCTGAAGGAGCCAGTCACCCTCAATGGCCGAATATTTGACATTGCGTCCGGAGTCGGGTTGGTCGCTCTCGCCGGAGTGCTCCTTGTTGCTCTTCTCAGGGCGATGAGTAGCTCCCGGAGCATCCTCAGTGCCACGGTCGGGCCACCCCTCGCTCTGGCCACAATCTTCGGCGCGATTTCTGCAGGCACGTTACTTAACTCACATCGATGGCCGTCCCTCGTAATCATCACTGTGATCATCCTCTTGCTGGCTGTAATCCTGAAAGATTTCAAGAGGCATAATTTGACGTTCGGCGTCACTTTGATCTCGCAATGCATCGCGCTTGCGTCGGCAGTTTCCGGTCTTCTCGGCTTACCAGGTGCAGTAGAAATCTGCCGGGCAGACAAGTGCGGCGTGGCCGGTGTTCTATTCAGCGGAGTCGCGAGTCATGAGAACTCTTTGGCACTCATGCTGGTGATGACGCTACCGTTCTTGCTCGTCATTGGCGACCGGCGGCTTATGGCAACGTCCGCGTGTGCGGTGCTGCTCTTAGTCGTCGTCTCGGGGAGTCGAACCTCACTCTTAGCGCTCGGTGGTCTCGCGCTTGTTTGGTTCTTAGTCGTAGTCCACGGAGATCGGGTTCCGCGGTTCCGACCGGGTATCTTAGCCCTTGTACCGCTGGGCGGCATTGCGCTTTCTGTCGTGCTCACCACCAGCGACTTAGCGCCCAGCGCCTTCACCGGGAGGGCTGGCCTTTGGGAGATCGCACGCGGGTACATCGCCACGAACCCTTGGATTGGCTTAGGAGCCGAGGGGTGGTCAGACATCAGACGAACGACTGGTTCTTTCGACTCAGCGTCCGTCTATTCCCCCCACAACCTGTTTCTGGACGTCTGGCTCCAAGGCGGTTTCATCGCTGGGGTGGCTTTTGTTGTCCTGCTAGGGTATTGGATTGGTCGGGGGATCCGCGGTGATTTCGCGTCATTGTTCTACGTTACGACCCTGGTGTGGGCTGGAATCCTTGAGCGCCCCGTTTCGTTCGGTGCTCCGGATTGGAGTACTATCGCTCTTGCTTCCGGCATCCTCCTTCTCGCCAGCTCCCCGCGAGACGAGGTATGGCCTTTTCGGCCAAACACGAGAATCAGCGCCAAGACTCCTCCGATCATGTCCCATTGACTGCAACTGGATTCTGCATGCGGGGGTTTTGTTCACAACATGAGGAGCCCAACTTCTGACGGCAAGTAGTCGTTGGATAACCTGCTCACCGCTCTATGCGCACTGAGCCATGGTGCCGACATAGCCCCTTTGGCGTAGAGGGCCCGGTTGAGGATTTGTACTCGTCAACCCAGCGCGCTGGCCCCGTCTGGGAGGCGATCATTGTGGGAAGGCGGCGCTCCCGGTTCGCGAGGATTGCGAACAGGTCGCTGGCGGCGTCGCTGTCGATGCCGACGATGAGGAAATCGTCGATGATGAGCAGGTCGATGCTGGAGAGCTCGTTCGACAGCTTCTGGTGGGCGATGCCGTCGCCGCGGGCGATGACGAGCCTTCGGGCGAGGTCGTCCATCCGGAAGTAGAGAACCGAGTGCTCGCTTTGGGAGGCGCCAAAGTGTTAACGCCGACCGAAAACAGGACCATTAACGCCGATTGAAGACAGGACCACCGACCAGTATGGAAGGTGATCAATATGGACGATTGGGCGAAGATACGCCAACTGTTTTCGACGGGTGAGTACTCGAAGCGGGAGATCGGGCGGCTCGTCGGCGTTTCGCGGGGGACGGTGGAGCGGGCGCTGGAAACGGACCGGCTGCCGAAGTACCAGCGGCCCGCTGTCGGGTCGAGTTTCGACGCGTTCGCCCCGCAGGTTCGAGCGTTGTTGGCGAGGCGGTTCACGATCGAGTCCGCCGCGACCCGGTCAGGCAGCTCGGCAACCCAGTGCGCGGGCCCGGTCTGCGAGGCGATCATTGTTGGCAGCCGGTGTTCGCGGGTCGCAAGGATCGCGAACAGGTCGCTGGCGGCGTCGCTGTCGATGCCGACGGTGCGGAAGTCATCGATGATGAGCAGGTCGATGTTGGAGAGCTCGTTCAACAGCTTCTGATGGGCGATGCCGTCGCCGCGAGCGATGACGAGCCTTCGGGCGAGGTCGTCCATCCGGAAGTAGAGGACCGAGTGCTCACTGTGGCAGGCGCCGATGGCCAGCGCGCAGGCGCGGTAAGTTTTTCCGCCGCCGGTGGGCGAGATGATGAGCAGGTTCGTCGCATCGGAGCGCCAGTCATGGGCGGCATAGCGCCGCGTTCTGACCGGGGTGATCCCGCGTCCGTCGCGGTAGTCGACTTCGACGACGGTCGCGCCCGGGATCGGGAACGCGGCCTGGCGGATGAGTTTGTCGACCTTATTGATGCGTCGGGGCTCCAACGCGTCGTCGACGGCACTGAGGAACAGCTGCTCGGGGGTGAGGGTGTCGTTGGCTTCGTCCTGTATTTGTTCCTCCAGCCGGGTCGCAACATGGGTCACGCGCAGAGCCCGGAACTTGTCGTAATCGATGCTGGTGAACATCACTTTCCCTCCTCGTCGCGTGCGTAGTGGGAGGCGTCGCGAACATAGACGTCTGGCATGGTGTCGCGGAAATCGACGGTGCTGACGCGTTTGCGCGTGGAGGCCGCCGGGACCACCGGCCGGGGCTTCTTCGCATCTCTGTCGATCGCCGCCATCAACCGTTTCAGTGTCGAATAGGTCGGATAGCCGCTGCGGTTCACGAGCTCTTGGCAGGCCGCCTCCAACCGTTCCCGGTTGTTTTTGCCCAGCCGGCCAGGATGTTCTGGCAGGACAGGTAGCCCTGCGCCTCAATCACTTGGCCGTCGAGGATCTGCTCGATCACCGTCACTGTTGCCGGCCCAACGCTGCGCGCCCGGTCGGTGAACCACCGCCGGAACCACAGCCCGTCGATATTGCGGTGCTGCGGCGGGACATGTTCCGGCAGGGTCGAGTACTGGCCTTTCCGGCCAGTCAACCGGGGGTGTTCGCAGAGCATGTCGTTCCCGTCGAAGACCGTCACTCGGGACGACGTCAGCCGGACCCGCAGCAGCTTGCCCGCCAGAGCGAACGGCACGGAGTACCGTTGCGTGTCCGCGGTGACGTGGTAATTCCGGGCCGCTTTCAGCTCCTTCCACTCGACGTCCTCAAACCCGGCGTCGGGCAAGGAGCCAAGGAGCTCTCGCTCCTCGGTGTTGAACCTCTCCCACCGGGTCGTGTCGTCGGCGCGGCGAATGTCGTGGTTGATCTCTCGCACCCGCTCCTCGATCGCGTCGTTCAACTCGGTGAGGGAAGTGAAGACATCATCGTCGAAGTAACCGATGACGCGTTTGTTCACGACGTTCACCGCGTTTTCGGCTGCCGCCTTGTCGCGGGGCCGCTTCACGCGGGCTGGGACGATCGCGCATTGGTAGTGTTCGGCGAGCTGCTAATACCGGGCATTCACGACCCGCTCCGCGTCACCCTTGTGGGTTTGGTGGGTCGAGGTCGTCGGGTTGTCCGGAACGACGATCTGCGGGACGCCGCCATAAAACGCGAACGCCTGAACGTGGGCGTCGAGCCAGGCCGGGGACTTCATATCCGCATAGACGCGGCAGAACATCATCGAATGGCAGAACCGCGACGAACAGCACCGCCCTGGTGATCTCGCCGGTGACCGCGTCGACCAGATCGATGGTGTCGCCAGCCCAGTCCACCAGCATCGCCCGGCCCGGCTCGTGGCGGAGCACCACCACCAGATCCTGGGTGCGGAGATAGTCCGTGAACAGGGCGCAGAACTGCGAATACCCATACTTCTTGCCCGCGTCTTTGGTATCGACGTAACGGCGCCAGGCCAACAGCAACGTGAAGTTCCGGTTCGCTTTCATCGACGTCACTACCCGCGCCAGGTCGGGCTGGACGTACTCCTCCGATACCTTCCGGCGCCCGTCCGGGAACCACTTCGCGAGCTCAGCGTCAGTGACCGCGACCATCGAGGTCAGACCCCGGTCCTGGACCTCTTGCCGGACCCGGGCCACGTCGCGATGCGAGCACCCCGCGATCTCTACGACTTCGCGGTAACTCCGCCCCTCCAGCAACAACCCCAATATTTTTCGGTAGTCCGCCATGACCCGCCCTTAACAATGAAACGACGACGCCGTATGCGTTGTCTATTCACAGCAGAGCAGTCCACTGACCGCCAGCGCTACCGTACACCCGGAAACGTGCTACCAACGCGCCAGACTACCGCTACCACCAAGCGCTACTCGCCACGCAGCGATGCTGAGGTGTATGCGTTGCTGTTCCCGGGTCGTGGCGAGCACGAGAGTGTGTTCGTGCAGCCAGCGCTACTCGCCAACTGGCCCCCGACCGCGCGACAGCCTGGCACCGCAGGGCAATACCGGTGGCACCCGAAGGCAATATTCAGCGGCCTCACAACCCGCAAATACTTAATCCTGTAAGCGAAGTCTTGAGTGAGGTTGTAAACGATGTCCTGAGAGATCACCTACCACCTACATGAAATACCGCAACCACCACGCTACTCACCAACGCGCCCGCAGCCCGCGAATTCGATTCATAGGTAGGCGCTGATCGCCCAAATGCACTATTTCTTCGAGGTCACCGACAGCACTTACGGCTACCGGAGCATCCACGCCGACCTCGCGGCTGAGCAGACTGAGTGCTCGCCCCAGCTCGTCAAGCAGGTCATGCGGCAGATCGACCTCGTGCCTGCCAGCCGCGGCCCTTCCGGATCGCGCCGAGGGTTTCACCCGAGGCGCCCACGCTGTCAACCGAACTGCGGACCTCTCTCTCGGCCGCGCACGATGCGGTAGATTTTCGATTCGCGAATCGGAGTTGACAGTTGAATGGCCACATCGACTGCCGAAGCTATCACCGCGAATGCATTCTGGAACCTCGAGACTAGGTGGTGCTTCCTCGCACGACGCAATTCCCGCACGAACGACCAGCCAAAACTCGCCGTCTTGGTTCCGCCGTGAATTCTCAACGCACCAATGGGTACTGATTCTGGCAGCCGAAACGCGACGGTTCGGGGGTTCTGCCACAACCGCAGAAAGAGCTCAAAATCCATACAAAAGTGATACTCATTATTAAAACCGCCGATTTCTTCAAGCCACGCTTTCTTCACGAAGGTTGCACCACTCCAGGGCCGTCTGCGGCCAAACGCCAGTGTTTCAAAGGTCATTACTCCGGGATGGAGTCGAAAAATCTCCCGCCCGTCGGCATCAATTCGCGAGTACGAGCCGTAGATCACGTTGACATCCCCATCGAGGCCTTTAATGGCTCTCTCGAATTCCCTAATCGCCCCTGGCAAAACAACGTCATCGGCGTTCATCCAGAGTATCCACTCACCCCTAGCACGACGCAAAGCCTTGTTTAACCCGTCGGATTGGCCGTCGTCCGGGGCGCAGATGACTTTCAACTTGGGGTCCCTAATTGAAACCAGAGAGCGCAGTGAATCATCGGTCGAATTTGCGTCTTGGAGACATATCTCTGAGAACTCATCCAGCTGTGGCAACACCGAAGTGACAGCACTCAGAAGGTACTTGCCCGGATTGAAGGATGCAGTAAGGATGGAAAGCCCGCGCACTTCATGATCAGTCAATTGGATCTCCTGCGTCAACAACTAAAAGTACAGAGGGCTCCTTCGGAGCCAAAGGGGGGAAACAATGCAGGGGCATGAACATCAATACGCCCCGTGCCCGGGCCCTACGATGGCCTTCAGAGTTCGCCACAGTATTACGAGGTCGCCCATCATGGACCAGTTCTCGACATAGTAGAGGTCAAGGCGAACGCTGTCTTCCCAGGATAGATTCGAACGGCCACTGACTTGCCATAGACCCGTGATGCCAGGTTTCACAAGAAAACGACGATGCACATGCGTCTCGTAGTGGTCCACTTCACCGCTCAGAGGAGGGCGAGGGCCCACCAGCGACATCTGACCCGCAAAGACATTGATAAGTTGCGGAAGCTCGTCCAAACTGTAGCGTCGCAAGAAACGACCAACCCTCGTCACACGCGGATCGTCTCTCATCTTGAACATGACGGAATTACCTTCGCTGCGCTCCAGCAGGACTAACTCGTCGAGCTGGCCTTCTGCGCCGGTGATCATGGATCGAAACTTTAACATACTGAACAACGTGCCATTAATGCCGACCCGCACTTGGCGAAAGAGGAGAGAGCCGGGCCCACCTAGCCGAATAGCCAAGGCGACTCCACCAAAAAGTGGCCAAAGCGCTAGCAAGAGGAGACCGGAGCCGATGACGTCAAATGCGCGCTTAGCGAAGAGAGTTCTGCCTTCATAGCGTGGAGTCTCAACGTGAATTAGCGGCAAGCCTGCGACGGGACGGGTGTGGATGCGTGGGCCACCAATATCCGTCAGGCTCGGAGCGACGACCAAATGGTGCTTCCCAGGCTCCAGGCTCCAGCTAAGTTCCCGCATCCGGATTGCAGAAAATTCTGAACTGCTGGTCACGACAACGGTATCGGCCTCGGCTGCTTGAAGTGCGTCCAGGAGGGAATCCATATCGCCCAGAATTGGGATATTAGATCCATCCAGATTCGAATCTGGAAATCCATCTGGAACGCAGGCACCTACCACGAGGTAGCCGGCGCCAGGCTGACGAGCCAGCTCTCGGTTGATTCGCGCAGCCGAGACCTGAGACCCTACCAGGAGCACACGGGACGAGAACTTGCCACGAAGCCGCTGCACGACCAGCCACTGTCGCCAGATCCAGCGAGAAAACACCAACACGATCATCCCTAAAGGGAAGGCGAGCAAGATGTAACCGCGTGCCACGTCAACATGAAAGAGAAATGCGACGATGGCCAGGAGGCCGAAGAGCCTCATCGAAGCCCCAGCAATGAGCTTGTATTCATCTGGGCCTGTACCGAGCACACGATAACCTCGGGAACCGTAGATACCGAGCATCGCCATCCAACAACCAATGAGAAGGATCGACACGATGGAATAACTTAAACTCAGCTCCGACGGGTTGCCCCGGAATGCAAGATCTTCTGTATCCAGACCGAACCATAAAATCTGCACGCCAAGCACGACCCAGATCAGGACCAGCAGATCCGTGATTGCGAGACGGGCTGCGTAGACACTCCGCCAGTCGCGACCCTTAGCCGCCCACCCCACAGCCGCTGTTTCCGATAAAGCGCTCTTGGTCATTTTACTCTCCACTGTGTTGCGGGCACCGCAGTGCTATCGGCCCTGATGCGCACTGGCGCCTCGTTGTGACATACTGCCTACTTCCAGGTAGCGCCTCCGTCTGCTGAACGAGCGAGTGAATCGCCAGCCCAGAGCCACATTGTGTCTGCTGTCTCCGACACGGTAACGTTTCCCGACAGCTTTGCGGGCGAGGCGGTGCTCGGGTAACAGCCGAACGGGCTGGGGGCCAATGCTGCGGTGAGCATCAGGAGTTGCACCCCATCACATTCGACTGTTCCGACGGCAGCTGCCAGGTAGCCGCCCTCAGCCGCCGCTAAGTTCATTACGCCCGGTGCTCGGCTTGGCTCCGACCAGGTCCTAGCCGCGTCCGCGGTGGCGAAGACTAGTCCGTCGGCGCAGAGCGCCGCGGCGGATTCATCGTCGCGGACGGCCAGCGTGACGACGGCGTCGCAGGGTGCCTTGGCGTCGCCGACGGGGCTGTGCACGGTTGCCCGATCGGCCGGGTCGACATACCAGGCGCCGTTGATTTTGTCGGGATAGGACGAGTAGTTGTCTCCACCGACGTAAGTTTTGACAAACTCCGGAGCACAATCAGTCTCAGTGAGACCCACCATTTCGATCACACTCGCACTGGTTACCATGAGGCGCTGCAGTGCGGTGACATTGGCCGGGCCTGTGGCGTCGGTCGTCTTCCAAGTCGCCCCCCCGTCGGTCGTGAGTTCCGGAGAGGCCGGAGTTGACGGGCAGTCACCGGTGACGCCACGCCAGGCCGTGTTCTCGTCTACAGCACCTAGGAGTCGGGTGGGCGGCAACGGGAGAATCAATTCAGCTGCCGGGATGACAGTAGGTGTGGCGGTTGGAGTGCTCGCGCGGGGCACTGCGGCAATCGTAGACGTGGTTCGGGGGGCGCTTGCCTTTGTTTCAACTTGGTGCGACCCGAGCGCCAAGACGACGAGGAAGATGTCAACAGCTATGAACGCGCCAACGGCAAGATACACGGACATTCGGCGACGGGAGGTGTCACGTGGAACGAAGCGGGGAGGCTTGGCCATCGCTAGCCCCTGCCAGTTGTGGTGGCCAGAGCGGTTGCGATGGTGGTGACGGCGTTGTCGATGATGTGACCGACGCGGTCATAGACCTCAGCGGAACGGCGGTAGGGGTCTTCGATGTCGTCGTCGCCTGGGTGTGCCGGTGGTAAGGCTAGGCCTTTTGTGGCGTTGATTTCGGCGAGGAAATTGGTGATCGTTGGGGTGTCGACAGGCTCAACCACTGGTGGCTCGACCGCCGGGAAATCGGCTACCAGTCTGGCGAACTGATTGAGGGTGTAAGCGTAGCGGTTGGCGCGGGGGTGCAGGGAGACGACCTCGCCTCGGTGCTCGCGGGTGGCAGTGAGGATGAGGTCGGCGGCTGCGATGCGGTCAGCGGTGAGCTGCTGAGCGGCGTGCGGGGTGGGCTCTGCGCCGTGTTGGGTGGCCAGGAATGCTGCTTCGTCGGTCATGGGGTGATCGACCATGGCGCGGGTTCCGGCGCTGGTGACGATGGCGGGGATGCCGGCCGCGGTAAGGCGGGACTGGAGGAGCTTCTCGGCCAGGGGGGAGCGGCAGATGTTGCCAGTGCAGACTATGAGGATGTTCATGGTGTCCGCGGGGCATTCGGCAGGCTCGACCACCGGGGACTCGACCACCGGATAATCGCCCATCGTCAGCGCCCTGCCTTCGCAAGTATGCGGGACTTGCGGGTGGTGGGTTCGACCACTTCTTCGGCACCGTAGCCGTAGCCGTAGCCGTAGCGGCCGTAGCCGTAGGCATCGGGGCCCTTGGTGGGCAGCATGGTGAGCACCAGGCCCGAGATGGGCGCACCAACGTTTTCGAGAGCCGAGATGGCCGCCTTCAGCTGGTTCTTGTGGGTGCGGCCGGAGGCAACGACGATGATCGCGCCACCCACGCTCTGGGCGAGGATGGCGGCATCTGTGACAGGAAGCAGCGGCGGGGCGTCGAAAATGACCACGTCGAAGGTCCTGTTGAACTCACCGATGAAATGCACCATGCGGGCCGAGCCGAGCAGCTCACTCGGGTTCGGTGGCACGTGGCCAGCCGGCAGCACGAACAATTTGCCCTTGCCCCACGGCTGAACGATGTCCTTCAGTTCGGCTCGGCCCACAAGCAGGTCGGTCAGGCCGACCGTTCCGTCGATGCCCATGTAGTCGTGCACCTTGGGACGGCGCAGATCGGCGTCGACGAGCAGCACGCTCAGGCCGGAGTCAGCGAGTGCAATGGCCAGGTTCGCTCCGGTGGTGCTCTTGCCTTCACTTTCGATGGAGGAGGTAACCACGAAGCTGCGGTCGGTGCGACCTACGTCGAGGAACTGCAGGTTGGTGCGCAATGTGCGGAACGACTCGGCGCGAGGACTGCGCGGGTCGACATGCACGATCAGGGGGCGTTCCCCTGCCTTGGGGTCGAAGACGATGCCACCAAGAATGGCGACGTCGGTCACCGATTCCACGTCGCGCTCGGTGCGAATGCGGGTGTCAAGCGTTTCGCGGAGCACGGCCAGGCCGATGCCCATGGCCAGCCCCACCAAGGCTCCCAGGGCAATGTTCAGAGGCACGTTGGGACTGACCGGCACCGTGGGCACCGTGGCCTCCTGTGCGCGAGTCAGTTTCACCGGAGAGATCGCGTCGGCGATCTCGGGTGTCTCAATGGTCTGCACGACGGCAGTGAGACTATCTGCAGCTGCGTTTGCGATTTGGGCAGCGCGCGCCGAATCGGTCTCGATGACGGTGATCTCGATGATGGACGTGTCGAGCGGCGCAGACGCAGTGATCTTCTTTGCAAGCTTTTCGGCGGTGATGTCGAGGCTCAGACTGTCGATCAGTGGCAGGAGCACGAGGGGCGTAGAGACGAGGTCGGAGTAGGTCTTCACCCGCTGCACGGTGAAGCTGCTGCCCTGCGCGAGATCATTCGTCGTGGCGCCTGCCTGAGTGGAGACAAACACTTTGGACGTGGCGCTGTACTTTGGCGTCTGCAGGATGGAGTAGGTGGAGGCTGCACCGACGGCCACGAGGGTCAGGAGCACGATGAGAACCCAGCTTTTGCGCAGGATTCGTATGTAGTCGCGAAGTTCCACGCGGCGGCCTCCCATTAAATTACAGACAAGGCACGAACAAGGTACCCCCGGTCCAGTTTGGCATAGAACGCACTGCTCCCACTCACACAGCCGCCCGGAGCGGCCCTTCACCGGCGTTCAAGATGGCTGGAGGAGGCCGTCGGGGGTGACCGTGAGCATCCGTGGCTCGCCGGCGTCGACCACGATTGAGGCGATTGTGGGGCGGTCGGCGGGCAATAGACGGGCGATCAGGTGACCGTGGGTGAGGGAGTCGAGCTGGGCGGCCACGATGGCAGCCGCGGCGGCCAGCTGCCGGGGCGGGCGGTCGGCGCTGTCGTCGAGCAGGGTCACGTCGACACCCCGGATGCGGGCGGCGCGGGCCGCGGTGATCACCGGCTCGACGAAGAGCGAGCGCCCCCGGATGGCGTCGCGCAGGGTGGCCTCCACGAGCAGGCTTTCCGCCCGCAGGGTCGGTTCAATCTGAAGCGCGTCGATCTGCAGGGGGTTGTTCTGCAGGGCGGCGCCTTGCAGCAAATTCGCGAGGCGCTGCAGGGTGGGGCGGGCCAGCGTATTCACCCGGGTCAGCTGGGTCTCGCGCTCCTCGAGGGCCGCCGCCGCCGTGGCCGCCGCGGCGCCGCTGCGGGCCCGCTCCCGGTTCAGCACGGCCAGGGTTTGGGTGGAGCGCTTCAGACCCACGGCGAACAGGGTTCCGGCGAGCAGGGTGCCGGCGTGACGGATGGCCAGATTCACCCCGTCGAGCAGCGTCAGCCCGTTCAGCAGCGCCCAGACGATCGAGATGGCCATGATCATGCCGTAGCCGTACCAGGCGAATCCGGGCCGGCCGCGCACCGCCAGCACGACCAACAGCATGGTGATGGCGCCGAGGTACCAGTGGGCGAACGGGGTCGACCCGACCGGCGGCACCGGGAATGCCGTGGCCACGGCGGACAGCCCGCACAGCGCGAGCACCATGACGGCGTTGCGAGGCGACACCGGGTCAGGCACGACGAGGGTGAGCCAGGCGGCCGCCGCAGACACCGCCACGAACCCGAGGATCTCGTATGGCAGGCCCCACAGGGGTTCACCGTCGGCGAAGGCGAGAACGGCGTGCACGGCGATGAATCCCATGAGGATGGACGTGGACAGGACCTTCGGCAGCCGGGTCACGCCCTTCAGCTGCGTGGCGGGTCGCGGCGGGGTCGGGGGTGCGCTCGAGAGGGACGGGACCGGCGGCGCGGGGGCTGCAGGTGCGGGCGTCCAGGAGACCACCACCTCGGTGCCGGCGCCGGGGCGGGAGCGCACGGCGGCGGCACCGCCGGAGAGGCGCTCCATGCGGCCGATGATGCTCTGCGCGATGCCCAGGCGCTCGGCCGGCACCCTTGCCGGGTCGAAGCCGACGCCGTCGTCGTTCACGGCCACCCGGATGCCGCCCTGGTAGCTGCGCACGGTAAGGGTGCGGGCCACCGGGCTCCGCGCGGGCTCCCGCACGTCGGCGGCGACCGAGTTGCGGAGGGCCTCGCCGACGGCGCCGAGCAGGGCGGTCACGGCGAGGTCGGGCACCGTGAGGGTGCCGGGCAGGTTGGAGGTGATCTGGGCATCCGGTGCCAGCTCGGCCACCAGCTGCTGGAGGCGCCGGGTCACCTGGGGGCCGGGCATGCTCGGCTCGGGTAGCGGGGCGCGCAGAGCGTCGAGCCGCACCAGGGTGTCGGCCGCGTGCCGGCTCAGCACGGGCACCGGGGTGCCGCCGCGTCCGGCCATCAGCAGGGTCGAGATGACGCTGTCGTGCACCAGGGCGTCGATGGTGAGGCGCTCGCGTTTGCGCGCGAGGCGGTCGGCACGATCGACGAGTTGCACGCGGGCGATCGTGGCCGCCTGGTCGACCTTGCCGGCGCTGCGGCGCGCCATGGTGGTCAGTCCCACGAGCATGCTCAGCAGCAGGAACGAGTAGAGGCCGTCTTCCACACCGACCAGCACCGGGGAGGGGTCAGTCGAGGTGGCCGCACGCAGCAGCCCGCTCATCGTGCAGACAAGCACCAGATAGGCCCAGGCCGTGCGGTCGCGGGTGGTCACCGCCACGGCCATCACGGGCACACCGGTGAGGGTGATCGCCCAGGGGATGTCCGCGCCCGCCGGCAGCGGCTCCGCCCGTTCGGTCAGCCAGAACATCAGCAGCAGCACGAAGAGGGCCCCCTCGGCGAGCGCGATCACCCGCAGCACGCGCAACGGCACCCGGCGTGAGAGCACGGCGAGCAGCATCGGCAGCCCGAAGATCAGCAGCCACGCCGCCACCGACCAGGACCGCTGCGGCTTCCAGGCCTGCTCGAGCACGGTGCCCAGGCAGAGCAGCCCGAAGACGAGGGCGGTGGGCCCAAGCGCGCCGTAGAGCAGGCGGGCGAGGCGCTCGGTCGAGGACTGCGGCCGGATTGGCCGGGTTGGCCGGGGCGTCCTGGTCACGGCTGGCCGGTTTGGCCGGTTTGTCCGGGGCGGCCCGGTCACGGCTGGCCGGGGATGGGCAGGAGGCCGTCTTCCAGTGCCCGCTTGTAGAGGTCGATCTTGGTGTTCGCCGGGCGGCCCACCCGCTCATATTTCGAGCGCACCCGACGGATGTAGTCGATCACCGTGGCCTCGGAGAGTCCCATCCGCGAGGCCACCAGCGGTGCCTTCGCGCCCGCAGCGTAGAGCGAGAGCACCTCGCACTCGCGCACGCTCAGGCCCGCGTCGGAGAGGTCGGGATCGCCGTCGAGGGCCGCGGCCCACTCGGTGGAGACCACGGTCTCCCCCGCCGCCGCCCGGGTGACGGCGTCGAGCAGCACCGCGGTCGGCTCGGACTTGCGCACCACACCCAGCACGCCGCTGCGCGCCGCGGCCCGCATCAGAGCGGCGTCGTCGCCACCGGTGAACGCAAGCACCGCCGCGCCCGCCCCGCGCAGCCGGTCGACGTTGCCGGTGGCGGTGGACCCGTCGGAGAGCCGCAGATCCAGGATGACCAGGTCGACGGGCGTCTGCTGCACGGCAGACTCGAGCAGCTCGGTCACGGTCGCGACCGTGGCCACCACCTCGATCTCGGGGATCGTGGCGAAGAGGCCGGCGAATCCGCGGGCGACGATCTCGTGGTCATCGATCAGGGCTACGCGAAAGCGGGACATCAGCGATCCTTGGATTCTCGGGGCGGTGCCTGCCGGGGTCTCGGGCAGGGTTCAACGACGTGCGGAGTGACCCCTGTTCTGGTGCCACAAGAAGTAACGGCTGGTCAGTCCGGAAAGCGGCCCTTACGTTTAGGCATGGGGAAAACCAACCGGGGGGTTGGTGGGGCGCTCGCGATCCCGAAGTCGTTCGAGCGCCCCTTTTCACCCGAGTTTCTGTTTGCCCTGCGAGCGCGGGAGTTCATGCGGGCGCGGGTGTTCATGTGGACGCGGGCCGGCTGCGGTTGTTCAGCACACCATTGCTCTCCTCGAGGTAGCACGATCCGCAGAGCGACTCGTAGGTTACCTCGGCGCCGTCGATGGCCACCTGGTCGCCGTCGAAGACGAAGACCCCGTCGATCTGGCGCCCGTTGAACACGGCCTTGCGCCCACACCGGCAGATGGTCTTCAGCTCTTCGAGGCTGTGCGCCACCTCGAGCAGGCGCCGACTGCCCGGAAAGGCCACCGTCTGAAAATCGGTGCGGATGCCGTAGGCCAGCACCGGAATGTTCTCGAGGATCGCGATGCGCAGCAGATCGTCCACCTGCTGCTCGGTGAGGAATTGCGCCTCGTCCACCAGCAGGGAGCTCACGTCGAGGCCGGTCTCGGCGAGCACCCGGGCGCGGTGCTCGTGGAAGAGGGCGTAGGCATCCGTCTCGGGGGTGAGCAGGTAGTCCACGGCCCGGGTGACGCCGAGCCGGGAGAGGATGCCCCGGTCGCCCTTGGTGTCGACCGACGGTTTGGCCAACAGCACCTGGTGGCCGCGTTCCTCATAGTTGTAGGCGGCCTGGAGCATCGAGGTGCTCTTGCCGCTGTTCATGGCTCCGTAGCGGAAATACAGTTTCGCCATTGCGTGGTCGCCCCCTCGGCTGGTCGCGCTCGTGCCGCTCTGCTGCGCTGCGTCATGCCGCGCTGCGTGTCGTGGCGCTGCGTGCGCCTAGCTCAGCGTACTGGTGGAACCGGGCGGGGGCGCTTGTCGCCGAATTCCAGCGTCAGGCCGGGGCGACGGATGCTCACCCGCACCCACGGGAACACCACCCGCAGCACCGCCGTGTAGGAGCGCAGCAGGGCGCGCACCCGGCGCGGCGGGAGGTCGAGCGCCACCCGGATCGAGAACGTGTCGATGCCGGAGTGCCGCTGCTGGCGGTCGCTCGGCGGATCGACCTGGGTGTCGGGCTCGGAGTCGGGCTCGGTGTCTGCCTGCACCACGAGGCTGCGCGGGTCGAAGCCGGGGGCCAGGCAGAGCATGCTGATCAGGGCCGAGGTGGCCGCGCGCTGCTGCGTGCCGAAGTGCGCCGCCCGGTGCTCGGGGTCGGCCACGACGAGCAGCGGATCCTTGCCACGCTCGAGGAGCGCCGTGCGTTCGCGGGCGATGACGGCATCGAGCCAGGTCTCGTCGATGTGCGCCACGATCGCCCGGCGAACCCCGGCGGCGAGCTCGTTCGCGCGATTGATGTCGGCCTTGGTCACCACGCCGCGTTCGAGCACGCCGTCGAAGAGGGGGAAGACACCGGGCTGCAGGGTGGCGAGTTGCTGCTCGACCACCTGGCGCACCACGCTGCCGCGGGATTCTTCGGTGCGCCGGGCGATGGCGCGGCGGGCATCCGTTTGCCAGGCCAGCAGTTGACGCACGATGCGGCGGGAATACGCGGCGCCGGCGAGGCCGAGTGCGAGCACCTGGGTGACCGCGACGACCACGAAGACGCCCGACGGCACCCGCAGCGAGCGGAACGGTTCCTGCGGCAGTGTGACCGCGGCCACGATGACGGAGGCGAGCACCGCGGTCAGCGCCAGTTCACGCCACGGGCGGAAGGGGGCGAGGGCCACGAGCAGGAAGCCGATGGTGATCGGGCCGAAGTCGTCTTGCACCAGGGAGTTGCTGCCCCAGCGGGCGGCCTGGTCAAGCAGGTGGGCGGCCAGGCCGAGGCTGATGATCAGCAGCAGCGACGTCTGGCGCACCGGGGACCGCGACGGTCGTACGGCCGACACGAGCGCGGCGGACGCCGCTGCGGTGGCGACGAGCGCGAGCACGGCCAGGAACGGATGCCGGATCTCGTCGGCCTGCAGCACCGTGGTCACCACCGCGTAGCCGAACACGACCAGGGCGATGCCGGGCACGATCGTCCAGACCGCGAGGGCGCCGAGCGGGTCGAGGCGCTGCTGGGTGAAGGCGTGCGGTTTGGTGTGAGGCGTGGGGACGGGGGTGTGGTTCTGCTGTGCGGCTGCAGCTGCGGCCGTGGCCGCGGCGCTGCCTGATGGCGAGGTTGCGTTCGTGGGTGTCACTGGGCCACCCGCTCGGGGTCTGGGGTTTCTGTTTGTTCGGGCTGTTTTGTCGGCTCGGCGTGCCCGCCGGGTTCCTCGATCGCCACGGGCACGCTCAGCATCACCGAGGTGCCGGCGCCCGGCCGGGTGAGGATGCTCACCGAGCCACCCAGGCGTTCGATCCGGCGGCGCACCGCCTGGCGCAGGCCGAGACGGTCGGCGCCGGTCTCCGATTCCGTGAAGCCGCGCCCGGCATCCATCACCATCAGTGAAATGCTGCTCGGCTCGGACTCGATCACGACCTCGGCGGCGACGATGCCGGAGTGCAGGATCACGTTCACGAGGCACTGCTGCACCGCCAGGCTCAGCTCGCGGTCGCTGGCCGGGCTCAGGCGGCCGAGGGCGGCGCGGTCTCCCGTGACTTCGACCACGAGGCCACGATCGCGACTGCGCTCGATGGCGGCGTAGACCGCGCTGGTGAGCCAGGCATCCGTGCCCCCGTGCGGTTCGACGCTCAGCGCATCGGCGTCGGTGAGCCAGTCGGTGCCGCGCAGGGTCTGCAGGGTGTCACGGATGCTGCCGGCCAGGTTGGCGCTGACCGGCCCGGGATGCGCGCGGGCGAGGGCGACGAGCTGCTGGAGGGTGGTGTCCTGACCCAGGGCGAGGGTGCGCAGGTCGAGCTCGTGGCGCAGCAGGCGGGTCTGGTCGGTCTGCATGGCCCGGTGCAGGGCGATTTGAACGGACCACTCGCGGCGCACGAAGACCGTGAGCAGCAGCACGCTGACGAGGAAGAGATAGGTCGAGATGGTGAAGACGTCCGCGCCGTAGGGCACCTCGGTTTGCGTGGCGGCGTACACCGTGACGGCTTCGGCCAGGACGAAGGCGGTGGTGCTCCAGAGCACGCCGGCGCGGGCGGAGACTCCGGCGCCGCCGATCATGACCAGGGCCAGTTTCGGCAGGGTGACGAGGAAGACGTTCGAGCTCGGGAACAGGGCGGGGATGCCGAGCACGGTAATCGTGTAGAGGTAGGTGGCGACGGTGCCGGTGACGAGGTAGGCGATCGTCAGGGCGACGGTGCGGCGCAGGGAGAGGGCGATCAGCACGGCGGCCATGAGGAGGAGGGCGACGATGGTGGCGAGGGTTTCGGTGGGTGTGGTGGCGAGCGTTGCGGCGGCTGTGGTGGCTGCGGTTGTGGCGGTTGTGGCTGCGGTTTCGGTTGTGGCGGTTGTGGCTGCGGTTTCGGTTGTGGCGGTTGTGGCTGCGATTGTCGCAGTTGTTGTGGCGGTTGTGGCTGCGGTTGTGGCTGCGGTTGTGGCTGCGGTTGTGGACAAACTGAGGAGGATGATGGCGGCGAGGGAGGCGGCCAGGCAGGTCAGCGCAAACCAGTGTGCAGCCCGCGCGAGGGCATGGCTGAGGGCCCTCGTGACCAGGTGGTCCGGGAGTCCAAGCGTCATGGCAACCCTCTCTGTTCGGTTGATTCTCTCATTCCGCGAGGGCGCTTCCGCGCTGCCCCGGGTAATCCGCTTCGCCCAGATCGAATTCGACGGAGATTGTGCACAATAACGTGGCCACGGGGCGCTTTTGCGCAATCATCGTGCAAGATCTTCGTCGAATTCGTTCGGCTGGGGTCGCGCGGGGCGGCGGGGCATCCGTCGCCTACGGTCGGGTGGCGCTGGCGGCCCTGGCGGCTCTGGCGGCTCTGGCCCTAGCCACCCTGCCATCCCCCGCGCCCCTCCATGCCTTCCCTGCCATCCCCCCGCGCCCGGTTGTGGCTAACTCAGGAGATCCCAGCCGCTGGCCATGGCGCGGGCACGGATCAGTGCCGAAGTCGCCGCGACTCGGCCACGACCCCGCCGGGATCTCCTGAGTTGGCCACCAGTCCCCGCCTCTTCCCACCCCCGGGCACGCACATCTCCTGCAATTTGGCCAAAATAGGCTGATTCCGGCCCGTTTTAACCCGCTTTGACCCGCTTCTGAGAATCTGCAGGAGTTATGCAGAGCATGGCTCGGGTACGGGCCACGGCGAAGGCAAAAAAATACGGCGGCACCGGTGCAGGGACTTCCCCGCACCGATATCGGCCCTCCTGGAGCAGGAGCAGGGCGCAGCGACCGCGGTCACCGGCATCGGATGTGGCTAACTCAGGAGATCCCAGCCGGCGTCCCGACCACGGGCGCGAAGCAGTGCCAAAGTAGCCGACACTCGGCCGCGACTCGGGCGAGATCTCCTGAGTTAGCCCCACCACGGGCCGGGTGTCGAGGCTCTTGGGCGAGCCAGCGACAGGGCGTGACGGATGCGGCGGCGCGGCATCCGTTCGGGGCAGCAGTGTGAGCTAACTTCGGAGAAATTCGCGACACGCCGGTTGACGCGCCTTGGGGTGACCCAGTGTTTCCGGACAGTCCTCCTGAATTCAGGATTGGATAGACAAATGGAACACGAGAAACACAAACACTTCAGCCCGGAGTTTCGGGCTGCCGCGGTGGCCCGCGTCGCGGAGGGCGACAAATCGATCGTGAAAGTCGCCGCAGCGCTCGGGATCAACCACCGGACTCTGTGGACTTGGGTCAACGCCGCGAGGCTGAAGACCATCGATCCTGCTGGTGAGCTCACGCCGCAAGCCCGGAAACGGATCCGGGACCTGGAGAAGGAAAACGCCCTGCTGCGGAGGGATCTCGACTTCGAGAAAAAAGCGAAGGCCTTCTTCCTTGAACTCGATCAAAACGACCACGGTTCGAAATGATCATCCCGGATGAAGGCCGACTTCCCCATCGCCTACCTCTGCCGCCGGCTCGGAGTATCAACATCAGGGTTCTCCGACTGGTCGCACCACGTCACCGCGCCCTCGCAGAGGCGGCATGAAGACCTCACCGCGCAGGTGATGATCGCGTTCGCCGAGTCCAAGGGCGCGGCCGGATACCGCAAAGTCACCGCGGCTCTGAACCGGGCCCGGGTCCCGGTGAACCGCAAAACCATCGCCGGAATCATGCACGATCTCGGATTAATCTCCCCAGCTGCAGAACGCGCCTTCACGATCCGCTACCAGCGGGCCTCCCGACTGGCCGACCCGGTCGATCTGCTCCTGCGGGACTTCACCTCGCTGAGCGTCGGCACGATCCTCGTCGGTGATATCACCTACATCCACACCCAGGAAGGCTGGCTCTATCTCGCCACCGTCATCGACCTAGCCTCCCGCTCCGTGCTCAGCCACGCGACCGGGGCCCGCATGACCACCCAACTCATCACCCGGGCCATGAAAATGGCCCTCGAGACCGGCCACGTCAAACCAGGAGCAGTTTTCCACTCAGACCACGGAGTCCAATACCGGTCGAAACGGTTCACGAAGTACTGCGGCCGACACGGCATCATCCGCTCCATGGGCGCGAAGATGCAGTGTTGGGACAACGCCGCCGCCGAAACGTTCTTCTCCAAACTCAAGAGCGAAAGCCTCAACTGGCAAACCTTCACGACAAGGCGCAAGGCCCGCACCGAAGTCATCAACTACGTTCACCACTTCAACAACGTTCGCCTGCACCAAACTCTCGGCTACTCAACACCCACCGAACGCCTCATCAAACTCACACTCGCCGCCTAAAATGAAACCGAGGACCCCGTCCGAAAAGACCGGGTCACCCCACCTGCCAGGACGGCATGTTGCGAAAAACTCCGCAGTTACGGGCAGAACAGACACCCCCAGCGCGCGGGCACGGGCAGAGAACAGGCACCCCCCAGCCCGTGGGGCCCGGGCAACCCCACCCCCGGGCAACCTCCTACGCGGTCAGGTTCAGCACGGCCGCGGTCGCGGCGAGCGACGCGGCGGCAACGGCCGGGTCGTCGGAGAGCTTCGTGCCGAGGCTTGGGATCATCTCGCGCAGCTTGAGTTCCCAGGCCGGGTACTCCTCGGGGAAGCAGCGCTTGATCAGGTCAACCATGATCGGGGCCGCGGTCGAGGCTCCCGGGGAGGCGCCGAGCAGCCCGGCGATGGTGCCGTCGGCCGAGGTGATGACCTCGGTGCCGAACTGCAGCACGCCGCCCTGCTCCGGATCCTTCTTCATGACCTGCACGCGCTGTCCGGCGGTGATGAGTTCCCAGTCGGCGAGCTTCGCGGTCGGGATGAACTCCTGCAGCGCCTTGAGCTTCGTCTTCTTTGAGGCGAACACCTCGCCGATCAGGTACTTCATCAGGCCGAAGTTGTGCGCCGCCACAGCCAGCATCGGCCCGATGTTGTGCACCCGGATCGAGAACGGCAGGTCGAGCCAGCTGCTCGACTTGAGGAACTTGGGGGTGAAGCCGGCGTATGGTCCGAACAGAAGCGAGGTCTCTCCATCGACGACGCGGGTATCGAGGTGCGGCACCGACATGGGCGGAGCACCCTTCGCCGCCTTGCCGTAGACCTTGGCGTGGTGCTGGGCGACGAGCTTCTGGTTCGTGGTGCGTAGGAACTGCCCGCTGATCGGGAACCCGCCGAAACCCTTGATCTCGGGGATGCCGCTCTGCTGCAGCAGCGCCAGGGCGCCGCCGCCCGCACCGACGAAGACGAACCGGGCGTTGACGACGCTCGGGTGGTTGCCGACCAGGCGGCGCAGGTTGAGCTTCCATGAGCCATCCGTGAGCTGTTTCACACCGGTGACCTGCTGGTTCGTGTGCACGCCCACGCCCTCGGCGGTGAGGTTGGCGAAAAGGTAGCGGGTGAGGGCGCCGAAGTCCACGTCGGTGCCGGACACGATGCGCGTCGCCGCGATCTTCTGGTTCTTCGGGCGCTTCTGGGTGAGGAGCGGGGTCCAGGTGCCGATCACGGCCGGATCCTCGCTGTACTCCATGCCCGCAAAGAGGGGCTCGCCCTGGAGTACCGCGAACCGCTTGCGCAGGTATTCGACGCTGCTCTCGCCGTGCACGAAAGTCATGTGCGGGGTGGAGTTGATGAAGTTGGTGGGCTCGGGCAGCACGCCCGTCTCGACCAGGTGTGCCCACAGCTGGCGGCTGATCTGGAACTGCTCGTTGATCGCCACGGCCTTGGCCGCGGTCACCGAGCCGTCCTTCGATTCGGGCATGTAGTTCAGCTCGCACAGAGCCGCATGGCCGGTGCCCGCGTTGTTCCACGGGTTGGAGCTTTCCTGAGCGACTTCCCCCAATCGCTCGTAAACCTCGATGCTCCAGTCGGGCTGCAACTGCTTGATCAAGGTACCGAGGGTGGCGCTCATGATGCCGCCACCAATAAGAACGACATCAATCTTCGCCATTGGATTCACTCTTCCACCATATCGGTGGCAACGGATGCCTCCCGCCGGGACGCAGACGCGTCAGGTCACGGTTAGCTCGGCAACGAGCTCAAAAGCGACCCAATCGCGGCTCAAAACCGGTCCAGTCGCGACCGATAAGCGACTCAGTTGCCACCAAAAGCGGCTCAGCCGCGACTTTTCAGGAGCTCGTAGTTGGCGATGAAGTCGTCGACGGACACGCTCGCGACCTCGCGCACGATCAGGTCGAGATCGAGGTCGGCCAGCGTCTTGAACCGCACGCAGCTGTTGCCCATGTTCAGCGTGCGTCCGGTGGCGTCCCATTGGGAGCGGAACGCGGCATCCTTCTCGGGAAAGCTGCAGAGGCCCATCAGGTAGAGCGAGTTGTAGTGCTTCTGCGCGGCCAGGCTCACGTAGACGAGCGGCTGTTTGTCGTCGGTGTTCGCCAACAGTTCCAGCGGAACCGCCCAGCCGAGCATGCCGCCGTAGACGCCGAGCCGATACCCCGCGGGCATGGCATCGCGCACGACGTCGAGCACCGGGTAGATCACCGCCCGACGCTCGGGTTCGAGGTCGAAAACGATCGTCTCCACCTCGAACGGAACCGGTTCTGTGCTCATGAAACAAGCGTAATGCCGAGCCTCGGCACGACCGCACGGGCGCCGTACAACTCCAGCCGCGACAGGGTCTTCTCAAAGCTCTCCGGCACGCCGTAGTGGAACCCCTGTGCGCTACGGATGCCCAGCGCACTCAGGTGGTTCGCCATCGCATCGTTCTCCACACCCTCGACAATCATCGAGTACTCGAGGTTGTCACCGAAACCCTGCAGGGCGGTGAGCACCTCCCGCTGGCGGATGTCGTCGAGGTCGTCGACCAGGCTGCGGTCGATTTTGAGGATGTCCATGGGCATCCGTACCAGGGCGTCGACCGACGAATCCTGGGAACCGTAGTCGTCGAGCGCGATCATCATGCCGAGGTCGCGCAGGCGGTCGGCCTGGGCACGGATCGCGGGGGTGACCTTGGTCATCGACCGCTCGTTGAGCTCGAGGCAGAGAGAGATGCCGGGGTAGCGGTCCGCGAGCTCCTCGATGTAGTTGCCCACACGCTCGGGCAGGATCTGCCCGGCCTCAACGTTGATGGTCATGCACACCACGCGCGGCTCGATCAGCCGGAAGTCCGCCGCGGCGGCCATGGCCTTCACGGCCACCTGGCGGGTCATCGCGTCGAGCCGGCCGAGGCCCTTCGCCTTCTCGACGATCGACGGCGGCGATAGCGGGCCGAGGTCCGGGTCGGTGTAGCGCACGAGGGCTTCGAACGCCCAGATCTGCCCGGTGACGAGGCTGACGATGGGCTGGAAGGCCAGCTCGAGCAGGTCCTCGTCGATGGCGTGGGCGATGATGTCGTTCATCTGCGAGGAGCGGTGGCTCGAGATGTTGAGGCTGCTCTCCTTCGACGGGCCGCCGCGCCGCCGTGACTTCTTGATCGCGAGCATCGACCGGTCGGCATCCTGGACCAGCTGGTTGACGTCGGTTTCGCGGTGCGCCGAGTAGGCCAGGCCCACGCTGATAATCGGGCTGTGGGTCGTCTGGCCGATGAGCATCGGCTCCCCGGAGACCACCAGGATGCGCTCGGCGATGGACTTCGCCTCGGCCAGCGACGCCAGGTGAGTGAGGATGATCACGAACTCGTCGCCGCCGACCCGGGCGACCACGTCATTCGGGCGCACCACGGCGCTCAGCCGACGCCCGAGCTCGCGCAGCACCTCGTCGCCGGTCTGGTGGCCGAACCGGTCGTTCAGGCGTTTGAACTCGTCGAGGTCGATGAACAGCACGGCCAGGGCTTCGGAGTAATCCCGGTGGTCGTTGATGTTCGCCAGGGCCTCTTGGAACGCGCCGTAGTTGGGCAGGCTCGTGAGCGGATCGGTGTTGGCGCGCAGGGTGAGCCCGGCGATGTTGCGGCGGGCCCGCACGACCATCTCGGCGGTCGTGGCCAGGGCTTGGAGAGCGCGGCGGTCGTTGCCGGTGAAGGCGCCGTCCATGGCGTCGCGCCGGGCCACGATGTACTGGTCCGGCCCGATGGCGCCGGCCAGCGGCAGCAGCATGCTGATCTCGCCGGGCTGCGCGGGCTCGCTGCGCACGATGACGGATTCGGCACCGATTGCATCCGCCACCACCCGGCGCAGCAGGTCGGTGACGGCCGCCGGGGAGCCGGGCTCGGGCTCTGGGGTGGCGTCGGCGGCACTCGCGGCGGGGTAGGTGTTGTCGGCGGCGCTCGTGATGGCGGTACCGCTCGTGGCGCCGATGCCTGTGGTGGCTGGGCTCGTTGGGGTGACCCGCCCGGAGGGCCCGGTGGCCGGGTCGGCGGCAAGCGCGCTCGTGGCGGCGACCATGCCGGCCAGCCGGTGGCGCATGACCGCCATCACCGTGGAGACCTTGACCACGGAGGCGACGATCATCAGGGCGAACAGCACGATGACGGCATCGAGCGTGTTGGTGACCTCCACCAGAAACGGCAGCCCGACGACACTCCAGTGCGCGGCCGTCACCGTGACCAAGACGGTTCCGACCAGCACCAGCAGAACCCGGAACGGCGACAGGGGTCGCCCGCCGCTGCGCCGACCGAGCGGGCCGGCGACGAAGCGCCTGCGCAGCACCTCGGTCGCGATGATGAAGAAGACATAGCCCACGGATGCCGCGGCCACGCCCACCAGAATCGGCAGTCCGCCCGCGCCGAACCAGGTGAACAGGCCGATGGCGGCGAGGGCGCCGGCACCCTGCAGGCCGGCGCTGTAGAGCGCGACCGATGCCCGCCCGGACTCGATCAGGATGGCCAGCAGAACGCCGAGCGCGATCAGCCCGGCCGAGACCGGCAGGGAGAGGGTAGGGGCCAGCGCCGGCAGCGCCAGAACGGGGAGGCTGATCATCGGGCTGCGGTGCGCCACGGCGCCCACGCGCACCCAGGTGAGCTCGAGGGCGGCCGCGCAGACCACACCGACCCCGGCGATCAGCCAGCTGTCTGAGGGGTCATCAAGGAGCAGCACGAACGACGTGGCGATGAGCGCGAGGCCGATGCCGGCGAACGCAAGGAAAGCCAGGCGTTTAACGCCCCTTGAGTTCCGATTCCCGCCCACGAAGTCTGACACTAGCGGAGTGAGCGCCCGGTTATACACCACCACGCTGAGGTCAGCGAACGAGTAGGTCCGCGGCGACGAGTTCCGCGATCTGCACGGCGTTGAGTGCCGCACCTTTACGAAGGTTGTCGCTGGTGATGAACAGGGCCAATCCACGCCCGTTCGGCACGCCGCGGTCCTGACGCACGCGGCCGACGAAGCTCGGGTCCTGGCCGGCCGCTTCGAGGGGTGTGGGGACATCCGTCACGACCACGCCGGGGGCGGTGGCGAGCAGTTCGAGGGCGCGGGCGACGGTCAACGGGTTGGCGAACTCGGCGTTGATCGAGAGGGCGTGGCCGGTGAAGACGGGCACGCGCACGCAGGTGCCGGAAACGAGCAGATCGGGCAGCTCGAGGATCTTGCGGCTCTCGTTGCGGAGTTTCTTCTCCTCGTCGGTCTCGAATTCGCCGTCGTCGACGATGGAACCGGCCAGCGGGATCACGTCGAACGCGATCGGGCGGGCGTAGACGATGGGTGCCGGCATGGGCACAGCGGACCCGTCGTGGACCAGCTGGAGCAGGTTGTCGCTCAGGGCGGCGGCCCGCACCTGGCTGGCGAGCTCGCGGGCGCCGGCCAGGCCGCTGCCGGAGACCGCCTGGTAGGTGCTGACGATGAGGCGTTCGAGGCCGGCCTCGTCGTGCAGCACCTTGAGCACGGGCATGGCCGCCATGGTGGTGCAGTTCGGGTTCGCGATGATGCCCTTGGTGGCGAGTTTGATGGCCTCGGGGTTGACCTCGCTGACGACCAGCGGCACGTCGGGGTCCATCCGCCACCCGGAGGAGTTATCGATCACGGTGACGCCGGCCGCGGCGAACCGGGGAGCCTGAATTTTCGAGAGTGTCGCGCCGGCGGAGAAGATGGCCACGTCGAGTCCGCTGGGGTCGGCGGTGGCGGCGTCTTCGACGACGATCTTCTCGCCCTTGAAGTGCAGCACGGAGCCGGCGGACCGGGACGACGCGAAGAAACGGATGCCTCCGACCGGGAAGTCCCGTTCCTCGAGCAGGCTGCGCACGACGGCTCCGACCTGGCCGGTGGCCCCGACGACGCCGATCTGGATTCCTGTGGTGCTGGTTGCTGCGGTGCTGGTTGCTGCGGTGCTGTTCACTGTGTTTCCTCCGCTGGATGCCGTGGCTGCTGGTGCTGGTGGTCTCGCTCTCGTTCGTGCACTTGCTCGTGCACTTGCACTTGCATCTGCATCTGCATCTGCATCTGCACTTGCATTTGTGGCTAACTCAGGAGATTCTCGCGACTTGGCCCGAATTCCAGCCGGATCGCGCCTGTGGCCTCTGGTTCTCCTGAGTTAGCCCCAGGGAAACCGGTTGAACGGGGTCGGGGTGGGGTGAGTCGGGGTGGGGTGAGTCGGGGTGAGGCGGGGTGGGGCCGAGCCCGGCTGGCGTCCGGCCGAGCCCGGTTGGGCCGACGGATGCCGGCTAGCGGCCGGTGCCGCCGTGCACGACGGCGTCGTTGGTGGAGTCCAGGCCGAATGCGGTGTGCACGACCCGCAGCGCCTGGTTGATGGTGTCGGCGCGGGTGACCACGGAGATGCGGATCTCGCTGGTCGAGATCATTTCAATGTTGATCCCGGCCTCGAACAGCGCCTCGAACAGCTTCGCGGACACGCCCGTGTTGGTGCGCATGCCGGCGCCGACGAGCGCGAGCTTGCCGATCTGGTCGTCATACTGCAGACCGGCGAACCCGACGTTGGTCTGCTCGTTGCTCAGCGCGGTCAGCACCTGCTGGCCCTCCGATTTGGGCAGGGTGAAGGAAATGTCGGTCAGTCCCGTGGACGCAGCCGAGACGTTCTGCACGATCATGTCGACGTTCGCGTTGGTCTTCGCGACGATTTTGAAGATCTGCGCGGCTTTGCCCGGAATGTCGGGAACGCCGACGACCGTGACCTTGGCTTCGCTCAGGTCGGCGGCGACCCCGGCGATGATTGGCTCTTCCACTGTCTCTCCATTCGCGGATGCGTTATTGGGATGTGTGCGCTCGGTGGCCGACGAATTCGGGATTGCGACATGCGGGCTCGTGGTGTCGGGGTTGTAGACAATGGTTCCCACGTTGTTGTTGAACGAGGACCGCACATGCAGCGTCACACCGTGCCGACGCGCATATTCCACCGCCCGAATATAGAGGACCTTCGCACCAGCGGCGGCGAGCTCGAGCATTTCCTCGCTGGAGATGCGGTCGAGTTTGTGGGCCCGGGGAACGACGCGCGGGTCGGCGGTGAAGACGCCGTCGACATCCGTGTAGATCTCGCAGATATCGGCGCTGAGCGCGGCGGCCAGCGCGACGGCGGTCGTGTCAGAACCGCCGCGACCGAGCGTGGTGATGTCTTTGGTGTCGCGATTGAAGCCCTGGAAGCCGGCGACAATCGCCACGGCACCGTCGTCGAGGGCATCGCGGATGCGCCCGGGAGTCACGTCGACGATGCGGGCGGCGCCGTGTTGGCCATCCGTGATCATGCCGGCCTGACTGCCGGTGAAGGAGCGGGCGTCGTAGCCCATGCTCTTGATCGCCATGGCGAGCAGCGCCATCGAGATGCGCTCGCCCGCGGTGAGGAGCATGTCGAGCTCGCGCGGCGCGGGGATCGGGGTGACCTGGTGCGCAAGGTCGAGCAACTCGTCGGTGGAGTCTCCCATCGCGGAGACGGCGACGACGACCTCGTTGCCCGCTTTGCGGGTGTCGACGATGCGTTTGGCCACGCGTTTGATGCTTTCGGCGTCGGCGACGGATGATCCGCCGAACTTCTGCACGATCAAGCTCACGTGGCACTCCAAGGGTTCGGGTACGCGGGCACAGGCAAGCTCCCATCATAAATGCTGTTGTATTCGGCAGCGGTCATGTGACGGTGTGCGGCACCCATTGACGCCCTGTCATTGACACTATGTCAATCGCGGTCGCAGGATCGGGGCAGAGGGTGGATCCCGCCCCGCCACGCGGTTTGACCCAGTTGCCGAGGAAGCTCCGATGCCCGACGAGTTCACGTCGAAAGCGCCGGTGCCGGTGCCGGTGCCGGTGCGCCAGAGCAAGCAGCCGGACGAGCGCCGGGACGACATTCTGCGCGCCACCCGGGAACTGGTCGCCGAGCGCGGCGTGTCCCGCGTGAAGATCACCGACATCGCCGCCCGGGTCGGCGTCACCCGCGGCCTGATCTACCACTACTTCCCGAACAAGGACGCGATCATCGACCTCATCTGAGAGGACCACATCGCGGAGTTCGTGACCGACCTCAACCTCTGGGACGCCGCCCGCATCCCCGGCGACATCGACAGCGCGCTGGTCGAGTGCGTCGCACTGTTCCGTCACCACCTGCATCGCACCGACCTCTTCCGCGAGGAACTCGGCCGCACCGAGTACGCCGGGCTCTACAACGAGTTCGTCGACCGGGCCGTCAGGGCCGTCGTCGACCGGCTGCAGGTCACGACCGTCGAGGCCTACGCGCGGCGGCACGAGATCCGGATCGACAACGTCTCCGAGGTGTTCTCTGTGCTGGTGTTCGGGCTGATCGGGCTTGTACGTTCCACGCCCACGGTCTCGGACGATGTGCTCGTGGCGATTGTGCGCCAGACGCTCCACCTCGACCACAACGCGCCGGCCTAAGACTTTTCTCTAGCATCACTTTTTCACCCAGTACAAAGAAGTATTCGCATATGTTCCTATTCGATGCCATCCCGTGGTCGTCGACCCTGATGTGGGTCGCGGTCGTCGCGGGGCTGATGATCGCCAACGAGGTCGCACGGTCGAGCAAATGGGCGTCGCTGGCGCTGTTTATTGCACTGCCGGTGGCGCTGACGATCTTCGTGTGGCCCACCACCGCCGGCGCCGGGTCCAGCACGGGCACCTGGTTTCACTGGGTCAAGGTCTACTCGGCACTTGCCGGATGCCTGGGCTTCATGGCCATCCGTTTCATTCCGCGTCTGGCCAAGAACCGGTACGCGCTGATGTTCCCCGCGTTCATTCTGGCTCTCAACATCTTCGAGGCCGTGATTCGCGACTTCCAGGTCTACGGGCTGAACGGGATGGTCGACGGAGTGTTCATGGTGGGCGGGCCGTGGAACATCATGAACGGTATCGCCGGGCTGCTGAACCTGCTCACGATCTGCGGCTGGGCCGGGATCATCATCAGCCGCGGCCCCAAGAAGGACATGATCTGGCCGGACATGCTGTGGTTCTGGATCATCGCCTATGACCTCTGGAACTTCGCCTACGTCTACAACGCGGTCGGCGACCACTCGTTCTACGCCGGCGCGGCCCTACTCGTGTCGCGCACGATCCCCGCCTTCTTCATCAAGCGCGGCGCCTGGCTGCAGCACCGCGCGCAGACCCTGGCGTTCTGGATGATGTTCACCATGGCCTTCCCGACCTTCGTGTCGAGCTCGCAGTTCGCAGTTCGCAGTTCGCAGTTCGCAGTGAAGTCGTCGCACGACCCGGTCGCCCTGTTCTGGGTGAGCGCCGTGGCCCTCGCGGCCAACATCGCCGTTGTGGTCTACCAGATCTACACGATCGTGAAGAGACGCCGCAACCCGCTCACCGACGGGCTGTTCACGCACCTGCCCACGTACCGCACGGTGCTCGAAGCGAACAAGCCGCTGGTGCCGGCGGCGGCTGCTCCAGCCGCGCACCCGCGGGCGACCGCCAGCGCGAAATAGAACGCCGTAACTGCGGAGAATTTCGCGACACGCGGCATCCGTCGCCCCGGCCCGTCTGTCGTCCGGGCGGGCGGGCCGTCCAGTCCGGCGAGGTCGGTGGCGGATACGGTCCCCCTGGCCACTCCTGGCGGCAACTGTTGCCCGAGCGGACAACTGTTGCCGGCACACCGGGCACAGTTGTCCGCTCCGGCAACACTTGCGGCAGTGGGCAGGCGGCGCGGGGGGCTAGTTCGTGACGGTACGGCGGCCCTCGAAGGCCCGCCCGAGAGTCACCTCGTCGGCGTACTCGAGGTCGCCGCCGACCGGCAGCCCTGACGCGAGCCGGGAGACCTTGATCTCGAGGGTGGTCAGCAGGCGCGACAGGTAGGTCGCGGTCGCCTCCCCCTCGAGGTTCGGGTCGGTGGCGATGATGACCTCCTGCACCGTGTTGTCGGCAAGGCGCTGCATCAGCTGACGGATGCGCAGGTCGTCCGGTCCGACGCCGTCGATGGGGCTGATCGCCCCGCCGAGCACGTGGTAGAGCCCCTTGAATTCGCGGGTGCGCTCGATCGCGACGACGTCCTTGGCCTCTTCCACCACGCAGATCATCGCGGGATTGCGGCGCGGGTCGCGGCAGATCATGCAGGTCTTCTGCTCGGACACGTTGCCGCAGATGTCGCAGAACTTCACCTTGTCGCGCACCTCGAGCAGCACGTTGGCGAGCCGGGTCACGTCGAACTGCTCGGTCTGCAAGATGTGGAACGCAATCCTCTGCGCGGACTTGGGCCCGATCCCGGGCAGCGTGCCGAGCTCGTCGATCAGTTCCTGAACAATGCCTTCGTACATGGTTTAGTCGCCTCTGGTTCGGGATGCCGGATCGTGCGGCTGTTCTTCGAGGAAGGTGGCGCCGAGGATTTCGCGCACCACCGACTCGCCGTAGCGCTGCTTCTCCGCAAAGGCGGGCCCGCGACGGGCAACGGATGCTTCGACGCCCGCCCGGTTCGGAGCCTGCACCTGGGTGCGCGCCGGGGTTCCGGGCTGGGCGCCGTTTGGTACGCCGTTCTGGGCGCCGTTCTGAGACTGGGACTGGGACTGGACTCCCGGCTGAGACTGAGACTGAGACTGGGACTGAGACTGGGCCTGGGCTCCCGGCTGAGACTGGGCTCCCGATTGGTGCTGGGCTCCCGCTGCGGACAATCCCGCACGCGCGGCGGGCGCCTGGTAGCGGCCGGGCTGGCCGCCGTTCGGGTGCAGGTCCGGCGGGAATTCCTCGTCGTAGGACGGGGGCTCGTCGTCGTAGGGCGGCTGCGGCTCAGGGTCTCGCCCGGACGCGGGAAGCGTCGTGGGCGCCGGCGCGCTCGGCGTGGAACGCGGGGCGGTCTGCGGGGCGGATGCGTGCGCGGGGGCATCGGGGGTCGCAGCGGAGGCCGCAGACGCAGGAGCAGCGGTTTCAGCAGCCGGGGCTGACCCCGGGATGGCCACCGTGGCCCAGCCGGTGCCGGCATCCGAGGGACTCGGAATGGCAGCGGTCGCCCAGCCGGTCGCGGCGACCGCCGGGCTGGCAGTTGCGCGGCTGGTCACCGGCGACTCGGGCACTGTCGGGCTGGCCACTGCCGGGCTGGCCGCCGCCGGGCTGGCCGCCGTGGGGCTGGTCACCGTGGGGCTGGTCACCGTGGGGCCGGCAGCCGATGCCGCAGGCGCTTCTGGGGCGTCAACCTTGCCAACGCCGGCTGGGGCGGAACCGGCTGAAGCGTTCACGGCAGCAGCCGGATCGGGGTCGGCGGCAGCAGCCGGATCGGGGTCGGCGGCAGCAGCCGGATCGGGGTCGGCGGGCGACGCCTCGTCGGTTGTTGCAGCAGCGGATTTGGGTGTCGTCCTGGAGCCGGTGTCGCCGCTTCCGGACCCGGCTGCGGCCGAGCCGCTGACGGTTGCGGCCCGCGCGACAGGGCTCGGCGCGGTGGAGTCCTGCACGCCGAAACCTGACCCCGGGGAGACCGGGGCGACCGGTGCCGGAGCGGGGGCGGATGCGTTGGGGGTGGCTGGGACATCCGTTCTCGGGGAGTCGACCCGGGCGGTGAGCTGGGGCGTGAAGCCGAGCACCTCGTTGACGGCGCGCTTGAGATAGTCGCCGACGCCCTGCCCGGGGGCCGCCGACTGCTTGAGTCCGGCGACGTCGTTCTGGCTCGGGAAGGAGAGCACCAACAGGTCCCCGCCACGCAGTTCCATGGCGCGGGCCGTGTAGAGCACGAGCCAGGCGCTGATCTTGGCGGCCTTGACTGCCTCGAGGATCTGCGGCCAAGAGTCCTTTACCTGCTGCAGGGTGACGGGTCCGACAGGGCGGGGCGGGGCCGCGACTTGGGTCGCGGGCGCAGCTGCATCAGGTGCGGCGGCAGAAGCAGCAGCCGCACCGCCGGAGACCGCGGGCCGGCCGGAGGCATGCGTCGCCGAGACCGCAGCCGCGCGCGGGGGCGAGCCGACCGGGCTGGTGGCTGGGGCATCCGTCGCCGAGCTGTCGCCGGGATCAGAACCGGAACCAGAACCGGAACCAGAACCAGAACCGACCCCGATGCGGCGCTCGAGGCGTTCGACGCGGGCGAGCGCGCCGCGGGTGGAATCGTCGCTCGCGGGGATGAGCACGCGGGCAATCATGAGTTCGAGCTGCAGGCGGGGGCTGGTCGCGCCGGTCATCTCGGTGAGGGCGGCGTTGATCACGTCGGCGGTGCGGGAGAGCTCGGCGGGGCCGAACTTCGCGGCTTGCACGGCCATGCGGTCGAGTTCCTCCTGCGGCACGCCGCGCAGCACGGCGGCAGCGGCGGCGGCACTCGTGGCGCCCACGATGATGAGGTCGCGCAGGCGTTCGAGCAGGTCTTCGACGAAGCGGCGCGGGTCCTGGCCGGTCTGCACGACCCGGTCGACGGCGTCGAACGCGGCGGACGGGTCGCGGTCGGCGATCGCGTCGATGGACTCGTCGAGCAGCGACGCGTTCGTGTAGCCGAGCAGCGCCACGGCGCGGTCGTATTCGACGGAGTGCCCGTCGGATCCGGCCATCAGCTGATCGAGCAGCGACAGGGTGTCGCGCGGCGACCCGCCGCCGGCCCGCACCACGAGTGGCAGCACGCCCGGCGCGACGGTCATTTGCTCGGTGTCGCACATCTGCTGCACGTATTCGAGCATCGGCCCGGGCGGCACGAGCCGGAACGGGTAGTGATGCGTGCGCGAACGGATGGTGCCGATCACCTTTTCGGGCTCCGTTGTCGCAAAGATGAACTTGACGTGCTCGGGCGGCTCTTCGACGATCTTCAGCAGCGCGTTGAAGCCCTGCGGCGTGACCATGTGCGCCTCGTCCAGGATGAAGATCTTGTATCGGTCGCGGGCGGGAGCGAAGATCGCGCGCTCACGGATGTCCCGGGCATCGTCGACCCCGTTGTGGCTGGCCGCGTCGATCTCGACCACGTCGAGGGATCCGCCGCCGTCGCGGGACAGCTCCACACAGCTCGGGCAGACCCCGCATGGCGTGTCGGTGGGACCCTCGGCGCAGTTCAAGCAGCGCGCGAGAATACGGGCGGATGTCGTCTTGCCGCAACCTCGGGGCCCGCTGAACAGATAGGCATGATTCACCCGGTTCGTGCGCAGGGCCGTCATCAGCGGATCGGTCACCTGAGACTGACCGATCATTTCGGCAAAAGTCTCGGGCCGGTAGCGGCGATACAGGGCGGTAACCACGAGAGCAATCGTAGCCGGAGCCACTGACTAGTGCGGTGTGGGGCGGGCGGGGCTCAGGCGCGGCGGCTCAGGCGCGGCAGCTCAGGCGCGGCGGGCGACGGCCTGGTCGAACGCGCCGGGGCGATTGCTCACGATTTGCTTGCCGAGGGGCGCGAGCGAGACCGGCACCATCTTGAAGTCGGCGATGCCGAGGGGGATTCCGATGATGGTGAGGCAGAGCGCGATTCCCGAGACGATGTGCGCCAGGGCCAGCCACCAGCCCGCGAGGATCACCCAGATCACGTTGCCGATGAACGAGAACGCTCCACTGGTGGGTTTGGCCACGACGGTGCGGCCGAACGGCCAGAGCGCGTAGGCGGCGATGCGGAACGACGCGATGCCCCACGGGATCGTAACGATCAGCACGCAGAGCAGAATGCCTGCGGCGAGGTAGCCCAGGAACAGCCAGAACCCGCTCAGCACGAGCCAGATCAAGTTCAGGAGTGTGCTCACGCGAAAATACTACCCGCGCAGGAGGCGGAGGTCGCGGGATCGGAATCGGGCGCGGCGAGCGCGGACATCCGTCGCCGGCCGCGTGTTGCCCTCCCGGCACCCGGCTCCCGGCTTCCGGCTTCCGGCTCCCGGCTCCCGGCACCCGGCTCGACTTTAAACTCGGAGAATTTCGCAACACGCCGCCCACGGCGCTGGGGTGACCCGTGTCGCCTAAAAACTTCGAAGTCACGTCCTACAGCACCCCGCACCTCGCATCCCGAGCGCCCCGAACCCCCACCTGCCAATCGGCCGCCCCCGGAACCCGGGAACGGCCGATCAACGAAAGCATCAACAAAGCATCAACAAAGGCATCAACGAGACACAGGAGCCGAAACCCCTACCAGCGAACCCCCTACACCGAAGGATGCGTGCGCTTGATCGTCCCCAGCGTCTGCCGGGCGATCTCCAGCTCCTCGTTCGTCGGGATGACGAGCACGGTTACCCGGGAGTTATCCGTGGAGATCACGCGCGGCGTGCGGGACTTGGCTTCGTTGCGCACGGGGTCGATTTCGATCCCCATGCCCTCGAGTCCGGCCAGGGCGCCCGCGCGCACGATCGGCGAGTTCTCACCGACGCCCGCGGTGAAGACGATGACGTCCACGGTTCCGAGTTGCGCGTAGTAGTTGCCGACATAGCCTTTGACGCGGTGGAAGTACACGTCGAGGGCAGCCTGGGCGACCGGGTCGCCCGCGACCGCGGCATCCTCCACGTCGCGCATATCGCCGTTGCCGGCCAGGGCCAGCATGCCGCCGCGGCGGTTGAGCAGGTCGTCGAGCTCGGCGGTGGTCATCCCGGCCCGGCGGCGCAGGTGGAAGATCACGGCCGGGTCGATGTCGCCCGAGCGGGTGCCCATCGCGAGCCCCTGCAGCGGGGTCATGCCCATGGAGGTGTCGATCGATTCGCCGCCGTCGACGGCACACACGGATGCCCCGTTTCCCAGGTGCAGCACGATCGTCTTGAGCTCGGCCAGGGGCCGGTCGAGGTAGGCCGCCGCGGCCTCCGAGACGAACTTGTGCGAGGTGCCGTGGAAGCCGTACTTGCGCACGCGGTACCGCGTCGCGATGTCCCTGTCGATCGCGTAGGTGTACGCGGCCGGCGGCAGCGTCTGGTGAAACGCGGTGTCGAACACGGCGACGTGAGGCACGTTCGGGAAGCTGGCGCGGGCGGCACGGATGCCCTGCACGTTGGCCGGGTTGTGCAGCGGAGCGATCTCGGAGAGGTCCTCGATGTTCAGCTCGACCAGGTGGGTGATCTCGGTCGGCTCGAAGAACCGGTTGCCGCCCTGCACCACGCGGTGGCCGACGGCGATCAGGTTCGTCTCGGACAGCTTCGGGCCGTGCTCGGCGAAGGCCTCGATCATCACGGCGAAGCCGGCGGTGTGGTCCATGATCGGCAGGTCGCGCTCGGTGCGGCCGCCCTTCGACGTTCCCGCGGTGTGCCGTGAGTGCCCGATCGGCTCGCCGATGCGCTCGACCAGGCCGCTGGCGAGCTCCGTTTCGGTGTCCATGTCGATCAGCTGGTACTTGAACGACGACGATCCGGAGTTGACGACCAGGATGGCGGTCATGCGGACACCGCCGCTGCGGCCGATGCGGAAGATGCCGCACCGGAAGCCGAAGCTGCCGGGGTGCCGGACTCGGACGCTGCGAGCGTCGCGGCCTGGATCGCGGTGATGGCTACGGTGTTGACGATGTCCTGCACTAGTGCTCCTCGAGAAAGGTCATTGATGGGTTTGCGCAGGCCCTGGAGGACGGGGCCGATGGCCACTGCTCCGGCGCTCCGCTGCACGGCCTTGTACGTGTTGTTGCCCGTATTCAGGTCGGGGAAGATGAAGACGGTGGCGCGGCCGGCGACAGCCGAACCGGGCATCTTCGTGGCGGCGACGGCGGCATCCGCCGCCGCGTCGTACTGTATGGGACCCTCGATCAGAAGGTCGGGGCGACGCTCCCGCACGAGGGCGGTGGCGGCCCGCACCTTGTCCACGTCGGCACCCTGCCCGGACTCGCCGGTCGAGTAGCTCAGCATGGCGATGCGCGGCTCGATACCGAATTCGACGGCCGTCTCCGACGCCGAGATGGCGATGTCGGCGAGCTGCTCCGCGGTGGGGTCAGGGTTCACCGCGCAGTCGCCGTAGACGAGCACCTTGTCGGCCAGCGCCATCAGGAACACGCTGGACACGACCGAGACTCCCGGACGCGTCTTGATGATCTGCAGGCTCGGCCGGATGGTGTGCGCCGTGGTGTGCGTCGCCCCGGAGACCATGCCGTCCGCCAGCCCGAGCTGCACCATCATGGTGCCGAAGTAGGACACGTCGGTCACGAGTTCCATGGCCTGCTCGACCGTGACGCCCTTGTGGGCGCGCAGCTTCGCGTACGCCTCCGCGAACTTGCGCCGCAGCACGTCGTCGAAGGGGCTCAGAACCTGCGCCTTGGCGATGTCCAGGCCGAGGCCGATGGCACGCGAGCGCACCTCGAACTCCTCACCGAGAATCGTGATGTCGGCCACATCGCGGGCCAGCAGGGTCGCGGCGGCGCGCAGCACGCGGTCGTCGTCCCCTTCGGGCAGCACGATGCGCTTTTGGTTGGTGCGTGCGCGTTCGAGCAGCATGTACTCGAACATCAGCGGCGTCACCACGTCGGCGCGGCTCACCTTGAGCCGGTCGAGCAGCACGGATGCCTCCACGTGGCCTTCGAAGAGCGCCAGCGCCGTGTCGCGCTTGCGTTGCGAGTCGGCGGCCATCCGTCCGGGCGTGTGTGTGATGCGCAGCGCGGCGTCATAGGAGTTCAGCTCGGTGCTGATGATCGGCACCGAGGCGTCGAGCCCCTCGACGAGCCGCCCGATCTCCTCGGGCAGGGCGAAGCCGCCGACCAGCACGATGCCGGCGATCGACGGGAACGTAGCGGACGAGTTCGCCATCAGAACGGCCAGCAGCACCTGCGGGCGGTCGCTGGGAACCACAACCACGGCGCCCTCGAACAGGCGCGGCAGCACGTTGACCATCGACATGGCCGCCACGACCACGCCGAGCGCCTCCCGGGACAGCAGCGCGGGGTCACCCTTGACGAGCGTGCCGTCGGTGGCCTTGAGGATGCTCTTCATGCTCGGGGCCACGAGGAACGGGTCTTCGGGCAGCGCCCAGACCGGCACCGCGTTGCGCCCGCTGCCGGGCTTCGTGTCGGCGTCGACGACGCTCCGCACGGCGTCGATGAGCTCATCGAGCCGAGTCGGATCGGCGCGGTTGACGATCACGCCAAGCAGTGAAACGTGCTCGTCGCGCAGTTCCGCCAGGGTCACGTCGGTCAACTGGCGGATGTCCTCGGCCGTGCGCGGGTCGCTCTGGCCGAGCTGCCGGTCACCCTGGCTGAGCGTGTCGCGCTGGCCGGGACCGACCCGCCCGCCGAGCACCAGCAGCACCGGCACCCCCAGGTTGGCGGCGATGCGCAGGTTGAAGGCGAGCTCGGTGGGACTGCCGACATCCGTGTAATCGGAGCCGATCACGACCACCGCGTCACACTGGGCCTCGACGGCCTTGAAGCGCTGCACGATGCGGCCGAGGGCCGCGTCGGGGTCGAGGTGCACCTCGTCGTAGGTGACGCCGACGCAGTCGTCGTAGGTCAGCGGGGGCTGCACGGTGAGCGCAGACGCACTCGACAGGTGCGAGAGCAGCAGCTTGAGCACGTAGTCGGGGTGGTGCGCCGAGCGAGCCACGGGCCGGAACACACCGACGCGCTCCACCGAACGGAGCAGGGTGTCGAGCACGCCCAGGGCGATGGTGGATTTGCCGGTATTTCCCTCGGCAGAGGTGATGTAGATACTGTCAGCCACGGTTTATACGTTATCTCCGCCGGTGGAGACACCGGCATTGTCGGGGGTCACGCCGACGCCATCGGCGTCCCAGACCCATTCGGTGACGGCGGGGATGTCTTCCCCGTGGTCGCGGGTGTAATTGCGGGCCCGAAGGCGGGCATCCTGCATCTCCTGGCGAAGCAGGGCGGCGCGGGCGCCGAGTCCGGGAACCCGGTCGATGACGTCCATCACCAGGTGGTACCGGTCGAGGTCGTTGAGCATGACCATGTCGAACGGCGTGGTGGTGGTGCCGTTCTCCTTGTAGCCGCGGGCGTGCAGGTTACCGTGCCCGGTGCGCTTGTAGGTCAGGCGATGGATCAGCCACGGATACCCGTGGTAGGCGAACACGATCGGCTTGTCGGCCGTGAAGATGGCGTCGAACTCGTTGTCGCTGAGGCCGTGCGGGTGGTCCGCCTCGGACTGCAGGCGCATCAGGTCAACGACGTTCACAACGCGCACCGACAGGTCGGGCAGCCATTCCCGCAGGATGGCGGCCGCGGCCAGCACCTCGAGGGTGGGCACCTCGCCGGCGGCGGCCAGCACGACGTCGGGTGAGGTGCCGAACGTCTCGGTTCCGGCCCAGTCGAAGATGCCTAGACCCCGCTTGCAGTGCGCGACGGCCTGGTCCATGGTGAGCCAGTTCGGCGCGGGCTGCTTGCCGGCGACGACCACGTTGACGTAGTCCACACTGCGCAGGCAGTGGCTGTAGGTGGCGAGCAGCGTGTTGGCGTCGAACGGCAGGTAGACGCGTACGACATCCGCACTCTTGTTGACGACGTGGTCGATGAACCCGGGGTCCTGATGCGAGAACCCGTTGTGATCCTGGCGCCAGACGTGCGAGCTGAGCAGGTAGTTCAGGCTCGAGATTGAGCGGCGCCACGGGATCTCGCGGGTGACCTTGAGCCACTTCGCGTGCTGGTTGAACATCGAGTCGACGATGTGAATGAAGGCCTCGTAGCAGTTGAACAGGCCGTGACGGCCGGTGAGCAGGTAGCCCTCCAGCCAGCCCTGGCACTGGTGTTCGCTGAGCATCTCCATCACGCGGCCGGCGCGGGCGAGGTTCGTGTCACCCTCGTGGAATTCCGCGTTCCACTGCTTGTCCGTGGCCGCGTAGACGGCCGGGGCGAGGCGGTTGGAGGCCGTCTCGTCGGGCCCGAAGATGCGGAAATTGTCGGGGTTGTCACGGATGACGTCGGCCAGCCAGGTGCCGAGAACCTTGGTCGCCTCATCGGTGGTGGCGCCCGGGGAAGGGACATCCACCGCGTACTCCCGGAAGTCGGGCAGCTTCAGCGCCCGGCGCAGCAGCCCACCGTTGGAGACCGGGTTCGCGCTCATCCGCAGGTCGCCCGCGGGGGCCAGCGCCGAGATCTCTGCGGCGGGGGCGCCGTTCGCGTCGAAGAGTTCGCCCGGCCGGTAAGAGGCCAGCCACTCTTCGAGCAGCCGGGTGTGAGCCTCGGTGTCGCGGGCGTTGCTCAGGGGCACCTGGTGCGAACGCCAGGAGTCGACGACCTGCACCCCGTCGATGACGGGCGGGCAGGTCCAGCCCTTGGGCGTGCGCAGGATGATCATCGGCCAGCGCGGACGCTCGGTGTCGCCGGCGAGGGCGCGCGCCTTGATCGCGGCGATCTCGTTGAGCACCTCGTCGAGGGTGAGCGCCATGCGCTGGTGAACGAGAAGGGGATCCTCGCCGTCGAAGCCGCCATCCACGATGTAGGGCTTGTGGCCGTAGCCGCGCATCAGGTGGAGGAGTTCCTCTTCCGGGATGCGGGCGAGCACGGTGGGGTTGGCGATCTTGTACCCGTTGAGGTGCAGGATCGGCAGCACGACGCCATCCTGAAGCGGATCGATGAACTTGTTCGAGTGCCAGCTGGTGGCCAGCGGGCCGGTCTCGGCCTCGCCGTCGCCGACGACCGCGGCGACCAGCAGGTCGGGGTTGTCGAACGCGGCGCCGTAGGCGTGGCTGAGCGCGTAACCGAGCTCGCCGCCCTCGTGGATCGAGCCGGGCGTCTCGGGCGAGGCGTGGCTGGGGATGCCGCCGGGGAACGAGAACTGGCGGAACAGGGCCTTGACGCCCTGCTCGCTCTGGTCGACGCCGGAGTAGATCTCGGAGTACGTGCCGTCGAGGTAGGCGTTGGCCACCATCCCGGGGCCGCCGTGGCCGGGGCCGGTGACGTAGAGGGTGCTGATCGACCGTTCCTGGATGGCGCGGTTCAGGTGGGCATAAAGAAAATTGAGCCCCGGGGTGGTTCCCCAATGGCCGAGCAGACGCGGCTTGATGTGGTCCCGCGTGAGCGGCTCACGCAAAAACGGGTTGTCGAGCAGGTAGATCTGCCCTACCGACAGGTAGTTGGCGGCCCGCCACCAGGCATCGACGCTGGCGAGCGCTTCAGCGCTGAGCGGATGCGGTGACCGGTCTGGCCAGAGAAAGGGTTTACCGAATATTTCAGCCATGGTGCCTCCAGGCACTATCGGGGCGGGGGCGTTATCTGCGCCGTTTCATCTTACGAGATGAGGCGAAATCGTTATCATTGCTAACGGCCTGCGGCTGTGGCTGGGCTGTGGCTGTTTTTCCGGCGCGTGCGGGCATGAAAAAGACTCCTCGCGCACCCACCAGAGCCCGGTTACCCTTGCTACGTTTCCGTCCTGGGGGAGTTGGCCGAGATGGCGCCACGCGAGGAGCCGACCCTTAGCTTAGACGCAAAGCCGGCGAGGCCGAAAAACGGGCCGATTCCAAGTCGATTCCGAGTCTGCACCGGGTCTGCACCGGGCGGGCGGGGCGAGTGTGCACGGAGGCCACCGGAAACAGGTAAGATTCTCTAGGTCGTTCCTTGAGGGAACGTTCGGCCAGGAGAATTCGCCTAGTGGCCTATGGCGCACGCTTGGAAAGCGTGTTGGGTGAGAGCCCTCGGGGGTTCGAATCCCCCATTCTCCGCCAGATCGCGCTGCAGCACGCGGGCGGGCATTAGTCTCGACGAACTCGACAATCAACTCTCGGGGGTTCGAATCTTCCGCCCCCGCAGTGCTGCTTCCGTGCCCGGATGGGGCTAACTCAGGAGATCCAAGCCGCACGCAAACATCCACCGCCTGATTCCGGGGGCGGGAACCGCAACTGGCCGTGGTTCTCCTGAGTTAGCCACCGACCCGCGTACATAGCTCCCGCACATTCTGCCGGATGTGGCCAATAGAGCCCTGAAACAGCCCACCGCCGAGAATTGGCAGGAGTTATGCACGTAGCGAGGCTCCGACCGTGCCTGGCATGGGGCCAACTCAGGAGATCCGCGCGGACCGCTCCGCCGTGGCCGCAGACCAGTGCGGAGCAGACTGCGGCCGCCCAGGGATCTCCTGAGTTGGCCACGGAAGTGTCGGGGCAGGTCCGGCGGGCACCGGCGAGCACCGGCGGGCTAGTCGGCGAGCGGATGCCGCGGCGCACGCGGCACGGGCGGCGGCGGGCACCGGCGGGCACCGGCGAGCCCCGGCGAGCACC
>NZ_SOFV01000001.1:0-170750 GCF_004402465.1 Cryobacterium sp. TMT2-14
CAAGGAGCACACCGGCCTGGGTCTGCTGCTGATCACGCACTACACCCGCATCCTGCGCTACATCAAGCCGGACTTCGTGCACGTCTTCGTCGACGGCCGGATCGCCGAACAGGGTGGCCCCGAACTCGCCGACCGCCTCGAAGACGAGGGCTACGATCGCTTTCTCACCGAATCGAACGTAGGTTAGGCGCATGGTTTCCACGCTGCCCCCGGCGCGCTTCGATGAAATCGAAGAGGCGCTCAAAGACGTCATGGACCCGGAACTCGGTATCAACGTGGTCGACCTCGGGCTCATCTACGACCTGGGCTGGGACGATGAGAACGATGCCCTGATCATCCACATGACCCTGACCTCGGCCGGCTGCCCGCTGACCGATGTCCTCGAGGAGCAGACCGCCGAGGCGTTGGACGGCGTCGTCGACCAGTTCCGCATCAACTGGGTCTGGATGCCGCCGTGGGGTCCCGAGAAGATTACAGACGACGGCCGCGACATGATGCGGGCCCTCGGCTTTTCTATCTGAACTTCCCCTAACGCACGCGAAAACCCCGATCTCCTCCGGAAATCGGGGCTTTCGCGTGCGTTAGATGGACTGCCGATAGCCGAAGAACTCATGGTCGTTGTGGTACCCACCAAACCCCGCACCGATCTCAGAGAAGTCCTCAACGAACTCGATTCCCTTGATCCACTTCACCATCTTGAAACCCAGCTGCGTTTCGTTGCGCAACCGAAGCGGTGCTCCATGCCCGAAAGATAGGGTCTGCCCGTTGAGGTCATAGGCGAGCATGGTCAGTTTGTAGCTCATCTGCTCGATGGGTTGGGCGTCGTAGTACGTGCCACCGTCCGGACCCGCCGCGAAGGAATAGAAAATGACCCATTTCGCCTCGGGTTTCGGCTGCACCAGATCCAGGATCGTCTGCATTGAGATTCCGCCCCACTTCGCGACCCCTGACCACCCCTGAATACAGAAGTGCTGGGTGATCTGATCGTGATGGGGGAGACCCTGCAACTGTGCGAGGTTCAAATCGACGGGGTTCTCGACGAGCCCGTTGACCCGCAGTGTGTAGTCCGCGAAGTTGCCCGCTCGAAGCGCCTGGTATTCCTCGGAGTCCGGGTATTTGCCGTTATGCCAGAAGTACGGTGAAATGTCCTTCTCCGTGTACTGGCCGGGGTTCGCGTCGATGTGTTCAAATAGGCGCTGCGCGCGACCGATCAGCGCGAAACCGACCTTCTGCACCACACGAGGATGCCGATAGGTGAAAGGCGTGGCTGCGAGCCATCCTCCGATGACGACGACCATCGAAGCCGCGAAGATCCCGATGCCGACCCACGATTCACTGTCCTGAGACGCATACATGTGGTTGAGGTTGCGCAGGGCCCCTGTGGTCATCACCAGGGTGACGTGCACAACGATGAACATGACGAACCAGCAGAGCACGAAGAAGTGCAGCGAACGGGCCACCTGGATGCTGAACACCGAGCTGATTTTGCGGAAGCGGGTCGACAGTGCGGGGGACATGCCGAGGCCGGTGACCAGGGCGAGAGGTGCCGCAATGAAAATGGTGATGAAGTAGGCGATCAGCTGCAGACTGTTGTAGTTGGTCCACCCGCTCTCGGCCGGCCAGTTCAAAGACAGGTACTGAAGGGCGGCCGACGCGGCGTTGGGGACGACGTCCCAGCTCAGCGGGACCACGCGCATCCACTGCCCCGTCGCAAAGATAAGAACGCAGAAGATGATTCCGTTGAGCAGCCAGACCGTATCGACGCCGAGGTGCCACCACCGTGCGAGACCGATGGAGTGACGGCGCCCCGGCAGCCCGACACCATCGGGCAAGGTGATTGAGTCCTCCTTCGCCGTGTAGAGCGGATCGCTCGGCACCGGCTTCTGCATGCGAAACCAGTCCTTACCCGGTGTCGAGTGCCGGGTCCAGTACAGCCGCGGATGGTCCGCCATGATGCTGACACCGGACCGGATGATGAAGATCATCATGAAGAGGTTCAGGAAGTGTTGCCAACCGACCCACGCCGGGAACCCGACCGGGGCGTTGTCGGGCAGTGCAGTCGCTCCCGGATACTGGCTCATGAAGTCCTGCACCGCGGGCATCTCCCGCAGCCCCTTGGCAATGGCGATCCCCACGATCAGCAGGACCAGTCCAATGGGTATCAACCACAGCAGATTGAACCACTTGTCCGTGCCGATCCGCACCCGCGGGGCAACGCCGTACTGGGCAGGGACCCGGCCGGCCCAGTGGTCATCCACCACGTGGTACCGCTTCGTGTCCAGTTCCTCCCGAAAACTTTTCCGCGTCCCCCCTGCTCCAATGTCTGTTGCAGGAATATTTCGATCAATCGAGTTTGTATCCATACCGTCCCCATTTGAGAAGCAGGACGCCTCCCCAACCGTGTCGGGAGTGCGATCTACAGCACCGTTATGCCCATCTCCTGCTTGCTGCCTGCAAGTATCCTCTTATTAAACGGAATATATTCCGCATTAATCCGGTTAAGCCCCCGAAGGAGTCGATCCGTGCCCTCGGCTTCTTCATTTGATCCACTCCTGATCCACTCCTGATCCACTCCTGATCCACTCCTGATCCACTCCTGATCCAGTCACGTCGAAGGGGCACCGGCCATCTGGCCGGCGCCCCTTCGACGTGTCCTGGGCGGTGATCCGATCCTGGTCACTCGTCCGATGTATTCTCCTCCGTGCCCATTTCCCGAGCGCCCGTCTCAGCGGACGACGCCAACTCAGACGGCTCCCAATTCTCCAAATCGATTAGGGACGGGTGCGGCCAGACGTCGGTCTCACCCTCCTCGAACATGTCGCCCGCAGGGCTGATGGTTTCCTGTTTCTCATCTGAGCCGGACGGGGGAGGCCCGTCCGGGTTCGGTTGGGGGTGATGCGGCTGATTCGTGGTCCATCGTCGACCTCCTCACATTCGTGCAGCGACCGCTGCGGCTGCAGCTGCAGCCGACGGTAGGCCTCCGCCCTGTTCGCCGCGAGACGAGTGGGTGACTGCTTCACGGCGCACGTCGTGGAAGCCGGCGGATGGCCTATCGTGCGTCAGCTTCCACACGGTGCGCCGCGGGACGCGACAGGCCTGACCACCGGTCGGCATCGGATGCGGCTACGCCTTCGTGACGATGACGGACGCGGGAGAGGGGTTCGCGAACAGGTCGAGAACCGGGCAGTGCGCGTCGACGGTTGCCCGCAGCTCCTGGTAGCGCTCATCGGATTCGGGACCGGTGATGGTGATGTGGAGGCGGATCGCTGAGAAGCCGGCCCGCACGTCCTCGCTTATGCCGAACAGTCTCCGCACGTCGAGGTCGCCCTCCGCGGCAATCTCGATCTCGTCGACCTGGATGCCCAGCCCCTGGGCATTGAGGCGGTAGACGACCACCTGGCATGAGAGCAGGGCGCCGAGCGCAATCTCGACGGGGCTGGCCGCCACAGCGTCTCCGGCCAGGGTTCCGGGCTCGTCGGCGGGGAAGACATGCTTGCCGGCCGTGATGCGGGTGGCGACCGAGCCCTCGCCGGCGGCCGTGACCCGGTAGGTCAGTTTCTATTTCGACGCGTCAGCGCTGATGCGCTCACTCCAAGCGGTTCCGGCGGCGCTGAGGCGGCCAGCACGATCTTCGGCACGGGGGGAGAGTGCGGCGGGCGTCTGCACGAGTGTCATGCCTAACCATAGGAGGCCAGTCTGGCCAAAGCACCCCGCCCGGTCACACAACGTTATGGCCGAGCGCTTCCGCATGGTTCCCGGGCCGAAATGCACCCCTTTAGAATTTCATTCCAGTGTTTAGAATGATCTTCTAAGAAGAAGGGTGAAGTCCTGATGAGCATCAAATCGCGCCGGGAGGCTCAGTCGCGCGAGACCCGCACCTTGATCGTGCGGGCCGCGCTCAAGCTGATGCTTGAGCGAGGGTACATTTCCACCACTCTCGGCTCGATCGCCGCCGAGGCAGGCGTCGCGGTGCAGACCATCTACAACTCGGTCGGTGGCAAAGCCGCCGTTCTCTCCGCCGTGCTCGACCGCGTGGCCGCACGTGCACACGAACAGGAAGCCGGCCCCCCACCGCTGCGCAGTCAGATCGCCGAAGCGCGCACGGCCGCCGAGATCGTCCGAATCCTGACCGGCTGGATCGCCGACCTGAACGCCCAGACGTCCGGGGTGCACCGCGTGATCGCCCAGGCGGCCGGAGTCGATGCAGACATCGCGGAGCTGGAGATGCGGCGTTCCGCCCAGCGACTTCTCCAGTACGGCGAGGTCGCGACCGCGCTGCGCTCACGGCACAGCCTGCGCGGGGGAGTGAGCGACCACGAGGCGGCGGCGACGGTGTGGGCGCTCGGGCATCCACAGGCTTACCGGTCTCTGGTCCTCGACCTCGGCTGGTCGGATGCCGCTTACCGGGACTGGCTGGCGAAGGCGCTCCAGGGGGCACTTTCGCTTCCGGGCGCACACCGAGGCGCAACCGATCAAATATAGTGGAGAGTTGGCCCGCTTCGGCCAGAAAATTCTACGACTCCCCTGAACGGACTGTTGCTGTGCTGAGTGTGCAAAATCTCGAAATCCGAGTTGGGGCGCGCGTGCTCATGGAAGACGTCAGTTTCCGCGTTTCCGCCGGTGACAAGATCGGCCTGGTCGGCCGCAACGGGGCTGGTAAGACGACACTGACGAAGACTCTGGCGGGTGAGACAGTTCCGACCAACGGCTCGATCGACCGCACCGGTGAAATCGGCTATCTGCCCCAGGACCCCCGCTCGGGCGACCCGGACATGCTCGCTCGGACCCGAATCCTGGATGCCCGCGGCCTCGGCACGATCTCCCTGGGTCTTGCCCAGGCCGGTATCGACATGGGCAGCGACGACCCCAAGACCAGCGCCAAGGCCATGCGCACCTACGGCAACCTCACGGATGAGTTCAACGCGCTCGGCGGCTACGCGGCCGAGGCGGAAGCCGCGTCGATCGCCAGCAACCTGAACCTTCCCGACCGCATCCTCGACCAGCAGTTGCGAACCCTGTCCGGCGGACAGCGCCGCCGCATCGAACTCGCCCGTATCCTGTTCTCGGCCGCGGAAACGATGATCCTCGACGAGCCCACCAACCACCTCGACGCCGACTCCGTGGTCTGGCTGCGGGAGTTCGTCAAGAACTATCGCGGCGGATGCATCATCATCAGCCACGACATCGAGCTGGTCGGCGACACGGTGAACCGGGTGTTCTACCTCGACGCCAACCGCATGGTCATCGACATCTACAACATGAACTGGAGGAACTACCAGCGGCAGCGCGTGGCCGACGCGGACCGTCGTAAGAAAGAACGCGCCAACGCCGAGAAGAAGGCGTCGACCCTCCAGCTGCAGGCCGCGAAGTTCGGCGCCAAGGCGAGCAAGGCTGCCGCCGCCCACCAGATGGTGGCGCGCGCCGAGAAGCTCCTGTCCGGACTGGACGCCGTGCGGGCAGTCGACCGCGTCGCCAAACTGCGCTTCCCCGAGCCCGCCCCGTGTGGGCGCACCCCGCTGATGGCCACCGACCTTTCCAAGAGCTACGGCTCGCTGGAGATCTTCGCGGCCGTGGATCTGGCCATCGACCGCGGCTCGAAAGTGGTCATCCTCGGCCTCAATGGTGCGGGCAAGACCACACTGCTGCGCATGCTCGCGGGCGTGGATAAGCCGGACACCGGAGAGATCGTGCCCGGCCACGGCCTTCGGATCGGCTACTACGCGCAAGAGCACGAGACGATCGACGTCAAGCGCAGCGTGCTGGAGAATATGGTGTCCTCCTCGCCCAACATCACTGAGATGGAGGCGCGCCGGGTTCTGGGCTCGTTCCTCTTCACCGGCGACGACTCGCACAAGCCCGCCGGGGTTCTGTCCGGTGGCGAGAAGACCCGGCTGGCCCTGGCCATGATCGTGGTGTCGGGCGCCAACGTTTTGCTGCTCGATGAACCGACTAACAACCTCGACCCGGCAAGCCGCGAGGAAATCCTCGACGCCCTGGCGCACTATGCCGGGGCTGTCGTCCTCGTGAGCCACGACGAGGGCGCTGTCGAGGCGCTGAACCCCGAGCGCGTGTTGATCATGCCCGATGGCACTGAGGATCACTGGAACAAGGACTACCTTGATCTGATCATGCTCGCCTGATCACCCTTCCTGAGCAAAGCACTGCCCGGGCCGACTGGCCCGGACGTTCGTGTCTCCGTGTCCTTCTGACCTGCCGATCATCTGCCGTCGATGAGCTCGTCCTCGATCTCCGAGTCGCTGCGCGGTTTGGCAGCCTGACGGCGGGCACGCTCGGCGGCGCGAACGCGCTCGTCCGGGTCGTCGAAGTTCACGGCTCGGTACTCCTGCCGGATAGCCCAGCCCAGACCGACGAAGCCCATCAGGGCGAACACGAACCATTGGAATGCGTAGGACAGGTGAGGCCCCTCGTCTTTGACCGGGCGGGTGACCGCCACGGGACGTTCGTCCGGCGTTGGTTGCTCGGAAGCCATCAGCCCGTACGCGCCGGTGTACGTCGGAAGGTCCAGCCGGGTGGACACCTCGTCGAGGTTGATCGTCGCGATCTGGTCGCCCGTGGCCGATCTCCCGGCCAACGAAGGCTCACCGGCCTTGAGCCGGGCGGTGACGGTGACAACCCCCGAGGGGGCGGTTGGCACGGATGCCGGGGCGTCGGGGGTCTGCCCGGTCGGCAACCAGCCCCGGTTCACGATGAAGACCGAGCCGTCGGCGAGTAGCAGGGGAGTGAGAACCTCGAAACCCGGGTTGATATTGAGCGGGCGGTTACGCACGATCAGCTCGTCGTCCGTCAAATACGTGCCGGTCATGACAACGGGCAGCCACTTCTGAGACGCGGAGAACGCGTCCAGACCAGGCAGAGCCTCGGCCAAGGGAACCGGGTCCGCCGCATAGTTGGTCTCCACTTTGCTCATTTCGGAGAGTGCGTCGGAGCGGCGCGCGAGCTGCCAGAGACCGAGCCCGGAGCAGACGGCCGCAAAGAGGATGGTCAGCGCAAGGTATCCGGCCCAGCGCCGGGTGAACGCAAATTTCCAGCCGATCACGCCGGCCCGGCTTCCGGCTCTACAGCCTCAAGGGAGACCGGAAGAGGCGAGACGGCTAATGGGAAGTCTCGGCTGGCCAGGAAATCGCGGAGGTAATCGACGTGAAGGTCGCAGGCCAGCCAGGTCTTCACGCGGTCTTGAGCGTGAATACGGGGATTGCGCCAGTCCAACCGCCAGTCGGCGTTCTCACGACAGCCGGCGCGCGAGCAGTTCGTCGTTTCGAGATCGGCGCCGAGGCCGATCACGTTCCGCTCTCGTCATTGTCCGGTCCACGAGGCGGCGCCCGGAACACCTGTACGGCTCCCGGTCGGACGACCGTGGACGCCACGGCGCCGCCCTGAACGTTCGCAAAGACGACCGCGAAGTAGGGAAGGGCGATCGCGCCGATGGCGCAGACGAGCAGCCACCAGCCCTGGACGAAGAGCATCAGCACGATGCAGACCATCCGGATGCCCATGGCGATCGAGTATTTGATCATCCGGGCACGACGCAGCTCCTCGGGTGATGGGGGGAGCGAGGTGATCGACTGCTGCTTCATGGATGCCATCGATTCGGTCAGTCGGGGGAGTTTTCCCTGTAAATTCTACGTCTCGTCGGACTTAAACGTAGACGCCCTAAACTGGAAAACACGTGCGTACGGCTGTTCGTTCGCTGAGAAAAAGAGATTGGACCCAGCATGACGACTGGCAGAACTGTCCTTGTCACCGGGGGAAACCGCGGCATCGGATTCTCTATCGCGGAGGAGTTCATCAGGCAGGGACACCGCGTCGCGGTCACCGCCCGCTCTGGGGACGGCCCCAGCGGCAGCCTGACGGTGCGCGCGGACGTGACGGACGCCGCATCCATCGACGCCGCGTTCACCGAGATCGAGGCGGCGCTCGGCCCCGTCGAGGTGGTTGTCGCCAACGCGGGCATCACCAGGGACATGCTGCTGATGCGCATGAGCGAAGACGACTTCACCTCGGTCATCGACACCAACCTCAGCGGCGCCTTCCGAGTCGTGAAGCGTGCGTCCAAGGGGATGCTCAAGGCCCGGTTCGGCCGCATCGTGCTGATTTCCAGCGTGGTCGGCCTGTACGGCTCCGCGGGACAGGTCAACTACTCCGCCTCGAAGAGCGGTCTGATCGGCCTCGCCCGTTCGGTGACCCGTGAGCTGGGCGGGAGGGGCATCACGGCCAACGTCGTCGCACCGGGTTTCATCGAAACCGATATGACCGCAAAACTCTCCGAGTCGCAGCAGGCCGACTACAAGCGCAGCATCCCGGCGGGACGATTCGCGACTCCGGTCGAGGTGGCTCGGGTTGTCACCTGGCTTGCCGGGGACGACGCCGGGTACATCTCCGGCGCGGTCATCCCCGTCGACGGCGGACTGGGGATGGGGCACTAACCGCGCAGACCGAGTATCGGCAGGACCTGGCTCAGGTCGCGGGTATCCAGGGCCAGGTCCGCCTGCGCCCTCACGATCGGTTGCGCGTTGAAAGCGATGCCCAGACCGGCTGCCCGCATCATCGTGAGGTCGTTTGCTCCGTCGCCGACGGCGACGGTCTGGGGCAGGGCTACGCCCTCGAGGGCGGCCCACTCCCGCAGGGCCGCGGCCTTGGCGGCGGCGTCGATGACGGGTCCGACCAGGCCGCCGGTGAGGCGACCGTCGGCCACCTCCAGCCGGTTCGCCCGCCAGTGATCGAAGCCGAAGGCGGCAGCGAGCGGGTCGAGCACCTCGTGGAAGCCGCCCGATACCACCCCGATTCTGCTGCCCCGGGCGTGCAGGCCGTCGATGAGTTCCTGCACCCCGGGAGTCGGGCGGACGAGCCGCCCGACCTCCGCGAAAACATCCGTGGACAGTCCGGCCAGAGTCTTGACCCGGAGCCGTAGACTCTGCGCGAAATCGATCTCGCCGCGCATGGCCTGCTCGGTCACCTCGGCGACGAGGGCCAGCGAGCCGGCCGCATCCGCGAGCAGCTCAATGACCTCATCTTCGATCAGGGTGGAATCGGCGTCCAGGACGACGAGGAAACGAACGAACTCGGTCACGGGTGGACGTGGACTCCCTTGCCGACGACGGTGATGCCGGACTCGGTGACGCTGAAGCCCCGTGCGCGGTCCCGCTCACGATCAATGCCGACTTCCGCTCCGGCGGCGACCACCACGTCCTTGTCCAGAATCGCCCGACGCACGGTCGCACCCGGTTTGATCTGCACCCGGTCGAAGACGATCGAGTCCACCACCTGGGCGCCGGAATCGATGGCGGCCCAGGGGCCGAGAACACTGCGTTCGATGTGCGCTCCCGAAATGACGCAGCCGAGGGAAACGATCGAGTCGATCATGGTGCCGAGGAAGCCGCGTCCGTCCCGGACGAACTTCGCCGGCGGAGAGTTGAGCTGCTGGCTGAAGATGGGCCACTTCTGGTTGTAGAGGTTGAAAACGGGCAGTGCGCTGATCAGGTCCTGGTGTGCCTCGAAGAAGGAGTCGATGGTACCCACGTCGCGCCAGTAGTCGCAGTCGCGGTCGGTGGATCCGGGGACGTCATTGAGCTTGAGGTCGTAGACGCCGGCCTCACCGCGGGACACGAAGTCGGGAATGATGTCGCCACCCATGTCGTGGCTCGAGTCGGCGCGTTCGCCGTCGCGCAGGACGGCCTCGATCAGCGCCTCCGTGTTGAAAACGTAGTTGCCCATGGACGCGAAGACCTCGTGCGGGGCATCGGCGAGGCCGACGGCATCCTTCGGCTTCTCGCGGAAATCACGGATGCGGTCCGGCGTCGCCGCGTCGACCTCGATGACGCCGAACTGGTCGGCCAGACCGATCGGCTGACGGATGGCCGCGACGGTTGCGGCGGCTCCGGAGGCGATGTGAGCCTCGATCATCTGGCTGAAGTCCATCCGGTAGACGTGGTCGGCTCCGACGACGACGACGATGTCGGGCTTCTCGTCATGGATCAGGTTGAGGCTCTGCAGGATCGCGTCCGCGGATCCGCTGAACCACCGCTTGCCGAGGCGCTGCTGCGCCGGCACCGATGCGATATAAGAGTTGAACAGGCCACCAGAAACGTGCCAGGTCTGGGAGACGTGACGGTCAAGGCTGTGGGACTTGTACTGGGTGAGAACCACGATCTGGGTGAGGCCCGAATTGATCAAATTCGACAGCGCGAAGTCGATCAGCCGGTAATGACCCCCGAAAGGAACGGCCGGTTTCGCACGGTCCTCCGTCAACGGCATGAGCCGTTTTCCTTCTCCGCCGGCGAGCACGATTCCAAAGATCTTCTTTGACTGCATGTCTTTACAGTAGGGCCATTCGTCACGTCGATCCAGCACGAGTGGGTGTGCCTCCGGCCAGCCTGCGCTAGCTTTGCCTCATGCGAGTGGATCTGTTGACCAAGGAATACCCCCCGGAGATTTATGGCGGAGCAGGCGTGCATGTGGCGGAGCTTGTGAAGGCCCTTCGCACCGACATCGACGTCTCCGTGCGATGTTTCGGCGCGCTCCGCGACGCCGTCGACACCCACGCGTATGAGGTGCCGGCGGAACTGGCCGGCGCGAATGCGACGCTGGCCACGCTCGGCGTCGACCTCCAGATGGCGCAGGACGTGCAGGGCGCCGACATCGTGCACTCCCACACCTGGTACGCCAACGGCGCCGGTCACCTCGCGAAGCTCCTGCACGGGATCCCGCACGTTGTGACCGCGCACAGCCTCGAGCCGCTCCGCCCGTGGAAGGCCGAGCAGCTCGGCGGAGGCTACCGGGTCTCCAGCTGGATCGAACGCACCGCCTTCGAAGCCGCGGATGCCGTCATCGCCGTCAGCGGTGGGATGCGCCGCGACATCCTGCGCAGCTACCCAGCACTTGACGCTGCTCGGGTGCACGTCGTCTACAACGGCATCGACCTCGAACGGTGGAAGCCCACGGACGACCGGGACACCGTGCGGGCACTGGGCATCGACCCGGACCGACCGGCCGTGGTCTTCGTGGGCCGCATCACCCGGCAGAAGGGGCTTCCCTACCTGCTCCGCGCGGCAGCCCTGCTGCCACCGGAGGTGCAGCTGGTGCTCTGCGCCGGCGCCCCCGACACCCCGGGCATCCTGGCCGAGGTCACGGCCGGGGTCGAGGCCCTCCAGCGCGAACGCTCCGGCGTGGTCTGGATCGATCGCCTCCTGTCGCAGCACGACCTGGCCGCCGTGCTCACTGCCGGCACCGTCTTCGTTTGTCCGTCGGTCTACGAACCGCTCGGCATCGTCAATCTGGAGGCTATGGCCTGCGGGCTGCCGGTCGTCGGGACGGCCACCGGAGGCATCCCCGAGGTGGTCGCCGACGGCGTGACCGGCCGGCTCGTGCCCATCGACCAGGCCACCGACGGAACCGGAACTCCCATCGATGCCGACCTTTTCGTCTCAGACCTGTCGCGCACCCTGATCGAGGTCCTCGCCGACCCGGCCAACGCCGCCGCGATGGGCCGAGCCGGCCGGGTCAGGGCCGAGCAGATGTTCAGCTGGACCCAAATCGCCACCCGCACCCGGGAGATCTACGCCTCACTACTCTGAGTCGGGCTCCGACTAACCGCCCAAACGGGTGCTGCAGGAATGCCCGGCACCCGTTTCGCGTGTCTGGGCATCGGCGGCGGCAGATAACATGGCTTTATGGTCAACGTTCTCCACTTCACCGACGTCTCCGTCGTCCGGGATGGCACACCCATCCTCGACTCAGTGAACTGGAGTGTTGATGACGACCAGCGCTGGGTGATCCTGGGCCCGAACGGCGCCGGCAAGACCACGCTGCTGCAGATCGCCGCCGCCCTCATCCACCCGTCGAGCGGAAGTGCCGTGGTTCTTGACGAACCGATCGGACGCACCGACCTCTTCGAGCTGCGGCCGCGGATCGGGTTCGCCTCGACGGCGATGGCCCGCCGGGTCCCCGCGAACGAGAAGGTCCTCGATGTGGTGATGACGGCCGCGTACTCCGTCACCGGGCGCTGGACCGAAGAGTACGAAGCCATCGATGAGCGCCGCGCCCAGCGGGTGCTGGGCGAGTGGAAGCTCGATACTCTGTCCGACCGTAAGTTCGGCACGCTGAGCGACGGCGAGCAGAAGCGGGTGCAGATCGCGCGGTCCATCATGACCGACCCCGAGGTTCTGCTTCTGGATGAGCCGGCCGCCAGCCTCGACCTCGGCGCGCGCGAGGAACTGCTGCAGCTCCTCGGCGGCTACGCGAGCGAGTCGGGGTCGCCGGCGATCATCATGGTCACCCACCACGTCGAGGAAATCCCCCTCGGCTTCACGCACGTCCTGCTCCTGTCCAACGGCCGCATCGTCAGCGCCGGGCCCATCGCCGACGCGCTGACCGCGGAGTCACTGACCGAGGCGTTCGGTCTGTCCATCGAGTTGCACGAGACCGACGGACGTTTCAGCGCCCGCGCGATCTGACCGCCACCGGATGGCGGTCACAGCCACTGGATTCTGCTAAACTCGACAGTCGGTCCTTGGGCCGCACGGTTTTTTCTGCCGCACCTGGCGAGTCTGTACTCGCTAATCGAAGCGCAACTCACCAATCGAACAGCAATAAGGAAGTCTTCATGAAGTCTGACATTCACCCCACGTACGCTCCCGTGGTTTTCCGCGACCTCGCGTCGGGTGCGACGTTCCTTACCCGTTCGACGGTCTCCAGCTCCAAGACCATCGAGTGGACCGACGGAACCACGTACCCGGTCATCGACGTTGAGATCTCGTCGGAGTCGCACCCGTTCTACACCGGCAAGCAGCGGATCATGGACTCCGCCGGCCGCGTCGAGAAGTTCAACTCGCGTTACAAGGGCTTCGGCAAGTAGAACCGCGCCATACCGCGGCATCCTGCACATCGAAAGGGCGACCAGCTTCGGCTGGCCGCCCTTTCGATGTTGCTGCTCTGAGTCTGGTGTCGCTGTCGCTCGGGTGCTGCCTGGTCAGCGTTCGGGCCAGCCGCCCGCCGCGACGAACGCGGGGTCGCGTTCGCGGCGCATGTAGGCCTGGAAGCTTTCCGCCTGCTGCACGGACCACTGTGCCTGGAGCAGGTGCAGCTCGCCGACTGTGACCGGCAGGGTCTTCAGATGCGCCCGGGCGATGGCCTGGGCTACTCGGCCGGCCGCGATCGCATCCGCCCCGGAGTCGTGCGCGTCATCGAGGGGCACACCGTAGAACGCACTGGTCACTGCAAGGGTGCGCTTGCCTTTGCGGTACCGGTCGAGGGCCTTGTCGATGACGAGCGGGTCGACCACCGGCGACGGTGAGACCAGCGGGGCAACTCCGTAGCGAATCGACTCGCGGTTGAGCAGGGTGAGGTCGTAGGGCGCGTTGTACGCCACCAGAGGAAGACCCCGGGCGAGGTGCTCCCGGATCGTCGCGACGATCTCGGCCACCCCGTCGGCGGCGACCCGGCCGTTCGCGGCGGCATGCTCGGTCGTGATGCCGTGCACGGTGGTGGCCTGGGCCGGGATCTCGATTCCGGGATCCAGGAGCCAGTCCACGCGTTCGAGCACCTCCCCGGTCACATCGATGATCGCGACGGTGGCCGACACAATGCGGCTCGTCTCCACGTCGATGCCGGTCGTCTCAAGGTCGAAAACGGCGAGGGTGTCACTCCAGTTGCTCATGGGGAAAGCCTAGGGCCGACCACCGTCATCCCCGGGCGCCTCGGGCGTCGGCCCGCTGGCAGGTCGGCCAGCACCGAGTCTTCGATCCGAAAGGCGATCGGGTTGTGGGAAAAGCAGTTGAGGTCCGGCTGGTTCAAGAAGAAGCGGTGGTCGTGGAACCGGCACCGCACGGAGTCGAGGGCCCAGTTCGAGTTCTCCGTGTCTCTGTGGAGATGCGTCCGGCGTAGTCACCGGTCCCGTCGCCGTTGCGGTCTCCGAAGGAGCGCACCATCAGCTCGGAGGACACGGCGCGGCGGTACCAGCGCGGGTCCCGGGTGACGCTTGATCGGGGCGGTGAAGCTCATTGCGTTCCCTCCCGCCCGAGGGCGTCCGGCGACAGCCGTCGGCCGCCCTAAACTTGGGACGATGAATGTTCCTTCGCCCTACGATTCGCAGCTCGTCCGGATCCCTGTCAGGGTCCGGGACGTCCCGGTGCTGGGCAGCGAAACGCGGTATTGGGAGTACGGCGATCCAACCGCGCACACCACCATCGTGATGGTGCACGGCTTCCGCGGCGACCACCACGGCTTGGAGCCCGTGGTCGCCCAGCTTCCTGGATTCCGCATGATCTCACCGGACCTTCCCGGTTTCGGCGAGTCCGGCGTGCTCCAGGGGTGCCGACACGACATCGCGGGCTACGGCCGGTGGCTGGCCGAGTTCGTGGCAGCTCTGGGTCTGACCGGGCGCAGGGTGGTGCTCGGGCACTCGTTCGGGTCGATCATCGTCGCGGCATCCGTCGCAGGGGGACTGCACGCCGACGACGTGGTTCTGGTGAACCCCATCGCCGCACCTGCCCTGGCCGGGCCGCGCGGCATCCTCACCCGCTTGGCGGTGTTCTACTACCGGGTGGCCGCGCGTCTGCCCGAACGGCTCGGCTTTGCCCTGCTGCGCAACCGCGTCATCGTCCGCGTGATGAGCGTGACCATGGCGAAGACGGGGGACCCCGAGCTGCGCCGATGGATCCACAACCAGCACGACCGCTACTTCTCCGCCTTCGCGGATCGCCGGGTTGTGCTGGAAGCCTTCACCGCATCGGTCGGCTCCGACGTCAGCGAGTTCGCCGGTCGCATCCCGCAGCGCACGCTGCTGATCGCGGCGGAGAAAGACGACATCACGCCGGTCGCAGCGCAATACCGGCTGCAGAAGCTGTTTCCCGATGCCACCCTGCAGGTGATCCCCGACGTCGGCCACCTGATCCACTACGAGGTGCCGGCGCAGGCGGCGGACGCCCTGCGCCGCTTCCTCGGCGCAAGGGAGACGAAGTGAGAATCGTCTTCGATTGCCGTTACACCCGATTCGACCGGCACGACGGCATCAGCCGGTACACGGCCGGGCTGGTCACGGAATTGGGCAAGCTCCACCCGGTCACCATGCTGATCAATGACCACCGGCAGCTCGACCTGCTTCCGGATCTGCCCTGGCAGCTCGTGAGTGCCCCGACCAGCATCCGGGAGCCGTTCATCGCCCTCCAGATCAACCAGCTGAAGCCCGACGTCGTGTTCTCTCCGATGCAGACGATGGGATCCTGGGGCCGGAAGTACCGGCTGCTCCTCACCGTGCACGACCTGATCTACTACCGCAATCGCACCCCGCCGCGGGACCTGCCCGGTTTGCTGCGCCTGATTTGGCGGCTGTATCACCTATCGTGGTGGCCGCAGCGGATGCTCCTGAACCGGGCCGACGGCGTCGTCACCGTCTCCGAGACTACCCGGGACCTGATCCGGGACAACCGTCTGACGCGGCGGCCGGTCACGGTCATCCACAACGCCGCCGACACGCGGTCGACGCCGCCCGCCGGACGTGCCGCTGCGGAAACGGGTCGCCTGGTCTACATGGGCTCGTTCATGCCGTACAAGAACGTGGACACTCTGGTGCGCGCAGCCGCGGAACTACCGGGCCATGAGCTCCACCTGATGAGCCAGGTGAGCGACCAGGAACGGGAACGCCTGACCGCCCTGGCGCCGCAGGCGACGCTGGTGTTCCACAACGGCGTCACCGACGAGGAGTACCTGCGGGTGCTGGGCTCCGCGACCGCGCTGGTCACGGCGTCTCTGGACGAAGGCTTCGGCATCCCGCTCGTCGAGGCGATGAGCCTCGGCATCCCCGTCGTGGTGAGCGACATCCCGATCTTTCGCGAGATCGGCGGCGACGCTGCGCTCTACTTCGACCCGGCCAGCACCGACGCGCTCGCCCTGGCCGTGCGGCGGCTGGGCGCGGGGGAGTGGGCGGCCCGCTCCACAGCCTCCGTCATCGAGGCGGAACGCTTCACCTGGCGCGATTCGGCCCGGCGGCTCCTGGAACTGCTCACCGGCACCGATACCGCGGATGACTCCGGTACGCGGACCGAGACGGCTACGGGCCCCGGCATCGACGCGGAGCAGCCGGTTCAGCCTGTGTAGTGCGTGTTCTCGGCTCGGCCGCGCAGGGTGGCGTCGAAATGCGTCAGCCCCAGCCGACCGTCCCGCCAGACGAAGTCGTGCACCGAGCCGTTGGCGATGATCTCGTTCTGGCGCGGCCGTTCCCCGGCCGTGCTATGGCGCAGCAGGGTTCCGATCACCCCGCCGTGACAGACGACCAGCACAGACTGTCCGGGGCGCGCGGCGGCCAGCAGCCCGAAGGCCGGCAGCACCCGGTCGAGCACCTCCTGGCGCGTCTCGAGGCCGGGAACGGGCACGTCGTCGGGAAAGCGACGCTGTCGTTCGGCGAACGTGAGTCCCTCGATCTGGCCGTGATGGCGCTCGGTGAGCTCCGGGATGACCTCCGGGCTCGGCAAGCCGAGCTCGCCGGCGATGATCCGGGCCGTCTCGTGGGCACGGTCCAGAGGGCTCGTCACGATGGTGTCCCAGCGCCGGGATCTCAACCTCAGGCCTGCCTCGGCGGCCTGCGCCCGGCCGGTCGAGTTGAGGGGGATGTCTGTGCTGCCCTGGATCCGCGTGTGCAGGTTCCACTCGGTCTGTCCGTGCCGCACGATCGAAAGTCTGGTCATCCTGCCGTTTCCGTTGTCGCGGGGGTGGGGGTGGTGGTGGACCGGGCCTGTTTCACGCCGGTGCGCCGGCGAGGCGGTCGGCCAGCCCCGCCAGCGACTCCGACGTGCCCGCCTCCAGCTTGAGCAGTGCCCGGCCGTCGCCCTTGGTCTCGCCGCGGTTGATCACGACGATCGGCAGCTTGCGGCGCCGGGCCTGTTCCAGCAGACGGATGCCCGAGTTCACAAACAGGGACGAGCCGGCGATGACCAGGGCCTCCGCACCGGTGACGAGCGCCGTTGCCTCGGTGAACTTCACCGTCGGCACCAGCTCGCCGAAGAAGACGACGTTGGGCTTGAGCATACCGCCGCAGACCGTGCAGTCGGGAATGGTGAAACCGTCGATGTCGGACACCTCCGCATCGCCGTCGGGGGCTGTGCGCACGTCGCCCGGTGTCATCAGTGTCGGGTTGGCCGCTTCGAGGCGCGCGGCCACACTGTCGCGGCCGAATGCCTGACCGCAGTCCAGGCAGACGACGAGGTCCAACGACCCGTGCAGGTCCACGACGTGCCGCGACCCGGCGCGGGTGTGCAGGCCGTCCACGTTCTGCGTGATGACCCCGCTGATCAGTCCGCTCTGCTCCAGCCGGGCGAGGGACCGGTGCCCGAGGTTGGGCTCCGCAGAGCGGAACCGGTGCCAGCCGAGGTGGCTGCCGGCCCAATAACGCTTGCGCGCCCGCTCGTCGCCGACGAAGGTCTGAAAGTTCATCGGGGTGCGCACGGGGGCACCCTTCCCACGGTAATCGGGAATGCCGGAATCGGTGCTCAGACCGGCTCCGGTCAGCACCGCGATGTGGCGACCGCGGAGCACCTCGGCCACGGCATCCAGAGCGGCGGCAGCGGCGCCGACGGCGACCGGAAGCGTTTCGGTGGTCATGGAGCTCCATCCTGTGTACACCGAGTCTAAACTCGCCGGTTTTCGACTGGGGGAGGGAACTGGCAGGCTGGACGGATCATCCCCGTGAAAGGCGTCCCGCTGTGCAGATCGTCCCCATCGAAAACCTTGACCTGCCCGGTCTCGCCGACTACTCGCGCTTGACAGATGTCGCGCTCCGCCGTGTCTCCGAACCGGCCGGCGGGCTGTACATCGCCGAGTCCAGCAAAGTCATCACCCGAGCCCTCGCGGCCGGCCACCGCCCGCGGTCCGTGCTACTGCAGCAGCAGTGGCTGCCCGACGTGCTGCCGCTGCTCGCGGACTGGCCGGACGTGCCCGTGTACGTCGGCGCGGCATCCGTTCTCGAACGGCTCACCGGCTACAACCTGCACCGTGGTGCGCTGGCGGCGATGCACCGTCCGGATCTGGCGCCGGTGCACGAGGTGATCCGGGACGCGCGGCGCATTGTGATCCTCGAGGACATCGTGGACCATACCAACGTGGGCGCCATTTTCCGCTCGGTCGCCGGTCTCGGCGCGGACGCCGTCCTGATCACGCCGCGCTGCGCAGACCCGCTCTACCGGCGCAGTGTGCGGGTGAGCATGGGCACGGTGCTTCAGGTGCCGTGGACCCGACTGCCGGAATGGAGCGAGGCCGCCCCGATGCTGCACGGGGCCGGTTTTCACCTCGCGGCCCTGGCACTGTCCGACGACGCCGTCAGCCTCCCGCAGTTCGCCGGGAACGCGCCGGAACGGCTGGCCCTGATTCTCGGCGCCGAGGGCGATGGGCTCAGCACCCAGGCTCTCTCGGCCGCCGACACCGTCGTGACGATCCCCATGCTCCACGGCGTCGACTCGCTCAATGTGGCCTCGGCCAGCGCCGTCGCGCTGTACGCTCTGCGCGTCTGAACGCGGGCGCTTGGTAGAGTCGTCGGATGCCACTGACCCGACGCCAAACGTTCCTTCGCCGTCGGGTTGCCTTCGCGGCGGCACTGGTTCTCACCCTGGGCGGGGTCGGCTACCTGGCCGGCACGGGGCTGGCCCCGGTGCCGGCCGCGGCCGTCGAACTGATCGAACCGGCCGCGCTCACCCAGCCGGCCGCCGAGCTGATCTGGCCGGATGCCGGTGCGGGCGCCATCGGTGCGGTCGGCTACCCGGGGCTGCTCGGTTCCACCGGCGACCAGGAATCGATGCCGATCGCGAGCATCACGAAGATGGTCACCGCACTCGTGCTGCTCGAGGAGAAACCCCTGAGCCTGAACGAGCCCGGCCCGGACATCCGGTTCACCGACGACGACGTCGACATCTACTACGACGTGCTGGCCGAGGACGGCTCGGTCGCGCCCGTGTCCGCCGGCATGGTGCTCAGCCAGCGTGAGGCCTTCGAGGCCATGCTCCTGCCCTCCGCGAACAACTACAGCATTTCACTGGCGATCTGGGCATTCGGTTCCGTGGATGCCTACCTGGCGGAGGCCGAAACCTGGCTGGCCGCGAACGGTCTGACCGACACCGCGGTGGCCGACACCAGTGGGCTGTCGCCGGCCAGCGTGAGCAGTCCGGGCGACCTGGTCAAGATTGGCAAGCTTGTTTTGGCCGACTCCGTCCTGGCCGAGATCGTGTCCATGGAGACGTCCGACCTGCCGACCGTCGGCACGGTAACCAACACCAACAAGCTCCTCGGCTCCAACGGTGTCACCGGGATGAAGACCGGAACCACGGACGAGGCAGGCGCCTGCCTCCTGTATTCGGCCGACTTCACGGTCGGCGGCGAGACCATCACCCTGGTCGGCGTCATGCTCGGCGGCGACACTCATCCCGAGCTGAATGCGTCGATCGTGGACCTGCTCGACAGCGTCGAACCCGGTTTCCGCGCGGTAAGCCTGGCCGACAAGGGTGCCGCCTACGCGACTTACGCCACCCAGTGGGGGCAGAAGAGTCGGGCGGTCGCCGCGGAGGCGGCCTTCGCCGTGGTCTGGTCGGACACGCCCATCACGGCCGTCCCGGCGGCGCGCCCGGTCACCCTCGGGGAGGTCGGCGACTCGGCCGGTGCGATCGACTTCCAGGTGGGGGAGACCACGGTGAGCGTGCCGCTGGTGCTCGAGCGCGAGCTGACCGACCCGGGTGCCGCCTGGCGCTTCACCCACCCGGCCGAGCTGGCCGCGGGCTAGTCGCACGTGAGGCCGGGCTGAGCCCGCGCGTGTGGCCAACTCAGGACATCCGTCGCCCGCGCTCACCGGCCACTGCGGACCAGTGCCGAACCGGTGACGATGCCCGCCCCAGCCGGTCGGATCTCCTGAGTTAGCCACATTTCCGGCCGGATCCGAAGCAGCGCCTGTCGGGTTCGGGCCCACCTCTCGCGCTCCGCCCCGTAGCCCCGTTGCCCGAACGAATTCGACGGAGTTTTTTCTCAAACTCGGCCGTAATCAATCGGAAACCCGCATTTTCGCCAGAATCTCCGTCGAATTGGTTCGACACCGGACGCTGGTGACCGGACGCTGGTGACCGGACGCTGGTGACCGGACACCGTCGGCCGGACGAAGGGCGGCGCGGGCTCGCCGCCGCCGAGCCGGTCTAGTGCCGGGGCTGGCTGAACGGCCGGGCATCTGGGCGCTTGGGCAGCACGTGGTCGCCGGAGGACTGGTGCCGGATACGGCGCAGAACCCACGGCAACAGGTACTCCCGCGCCCACTGCATGTCCTCCGTGCGGGCCTCCCGGAAGGTGCGCCCTGGCATTGGCTCGGGCTTCCGGGGTTCGAGGGCATTGGGCACGTTGAGATCGGAAAGCACCATCCGGGCGACGGTATGGTGGCCGAGGGCGTTCAGGTGCAGCCGGTCCGCAGACCACATGCCGGCATCTTGAATCTCGGTCAGCGACCAGAGGTCGGCGACGACACAGTCATACTTCGTCGCGACCGCGCGCAGGTTCTCGTTATAGATCGCGATCTTGCCCCGAATACCACGGAAAACGGGGGAGAAGCCCACATCGGCGCCCGTAAACAGCACGATGGTGGCGTTATCGCGACTCAGCCGGAGCACCTGCTCCTCGACCCGGGCGGCGATGAGGTCGGGGTCGGATCCCGGCCGGAGTACGTCGTTGCCGCCCCCGGAGAAGGTGATCAGATCCGGATGCAGCGCAAGCGCTGTCTCCACCTGTTCCACGCTGATCTGGCGGATCAGCTTGCCCCGCACGGCGAGGTTCGCGTAGGCGAAGTCCGGTGTGCCCTGGCTGAGCACCTCAGCGACCCGGTCCGACCAGCCCCGGTTCCCACCCGGACTCGTCGGCTCGGGATCACCCACCCCCTCGGTGAAGGAGTCCCCGAGGGCGACATAGCGGGACCACGGATGCATCGGCGTCGTCATTGCTCCATTCTCCCCCCGCATCACGGCAGTCCGTTCACCGGGTAAGTTCGTATGACGTGAATACTCCACCCCCTTTCGGTCCTGCCCAGGGGACGAGTGCAGCCGAGCATCTCTCGCCTTCGTTCCCGGAGCGTGCCGCGTGGGGCACGGCCGGCAAATTGCGGGCCTGGCAGGCGGAAGCGCTGGAAGCGTATTTCGTGCACCAGCCGCGTGATTTCCTCGCCGCGGCGACGCCGGGCGCCGGCAAGACCACCTTCGCCCTGCGGCTCGCCGCCGAGCTGAAGGCCCGCCGACTGATCGACAGCATCACGGTGGTCGCGCCCACCGAGCACCTCAAGCGCCAGTGGGCGGATGCCGCGGCGCGGGCGGGCATCCGGCTCGACCCCAACTTCAAGAACGCCAACGGTCGCTACGGCAACCACTACCACGGCGTTGCCGTCACCTACGCCCAGGTGGCCAGCCGGGCGGCGCTGCACCGGCAGCTGACCCAGTCCAACCGCACCCTTGTAATCCTGGACGAGGTGCACCACGGCGGGGACGCGCTGAGCTGGGGTGACGCAATCCGGGAGGCGTTCGAGCCGGCCACCCGCCGCCTCTCGCTCACCGGCACCCCGTTCCGATCTGACACCTCGCCGATCCCGTTCGTGAGTTACCTGCCCGACGAGCACGGCATCCGTCTGTCCCAGAGCGACTACAACTACGGGTATGGCCGGGCCCTCGAAGATGGCGTCGTGCGCCCGGTCATGTTCATGGTCTACGCCGGGCATATGAAGTGGCGCACCCGCGCCGGCGACGAGATGGAAGCCAAACTCGGCGAGGGTAACACCAAGGACATCACCTCCCAGGCCTGGCGCACCGCCCTGGAACCCACCGGGCAGTGGATCCCCGCAGTGCTGCGCGCCGCCGATTTGCGCCTCACCCAAGTGCGCCACGGCATCCCGGATGCTGGTGGCCTCGTCATCGCCACCGACCAGACCATGGCGCGCGCGTACGCGGCCATCCTGCAGGAGATCTCGGGGGAGTCGGTGACCGTCGTACTCTCCGATGAGAAGGAGTCGAGCGACCGGATCGACGAGTTCGCGCACAACACCTCGCGCTGGATGGTGGCCGTGCGGATGGTGTCGGAAGGGGTCGACGTGCCGCGCCTGGCCGTGGGCGTCTACGCGACCAGCGCCTCCACACCGCTTTTCTTCGCGCAGGCCATCGGCCGGTTCGTGCGGGCCCGGCGCCGCGGTGAGACGGCATCCATCTTCCTGCCCAATGTGCCCAGCCTGCTCAGCCTGGCCAACGCGCTCGAGCTGGAGCGCGACCACGCCCTCGACCGCAGCAACCGCGACGACGGCGACGACGGCATGTACAACCCCGAAGACGCCATGGTCGCCGACGCCAACAAGTCGGAGAAGGCCTCCGACGACCTCGGCGAGGAATTCACCTGGCAGGCCATCGATTCCCAGGCCACCTTCGACATGGTGATGTTCAACGGCGACGAGTTCGGCGAGCTGGCGGAACCGGGCACCGACGAGGAGTTCGACTTCATTGGCATCCCCGGTCTGCTCGAGCCTGAGCAGGTCTCCGAGCTGCTGCGTCAGCGCCAGCACCGGCAAGCCAAGCGCTCCACCGAGCGACGCAAGGATCCCGTCACCGGCGAGGTCGCCCCGGTGGACCCGCCACCGCTCTATCGCACGCTCAAGGAGCAGCGCACGCTGCTGGCGAGCCTGGTGGGCATGTGGTCGAAGCTCGCCGGCGAACCCCACGGCATGGTGCACGCCGAACTCCGGCGCGAGTGCGGCGGGCCCGCCGTCGCACAGGCCAGCGTCACCCAGTTGCAAAAACGGATCGACCTGCTCCGCCGCCGCCTCGGCCGCAGCTGACCCGCGGCGGAACCGCATTTGAGCGTCGCGGGTGCCCGTTCCGGGCGGGAGTGACCCGCTGAACGGCTACTCTCGACCGAATCGGCCTCTCAGGCGACGGCGTCCTGGGGTTCGGCGGCCGCGGTGTTCGGCACCACGACCTTCGCCCCGTCGGGAGTGACGTCCATCACTACGTCCAAGGCGGCGAGGATGTCGGCGAGCAGGTCGTCGACGTGCTCGAGGCCGATCGAAAGGCGCACGATCCCGGCACCGGGCCGGGCGCCGGCCTCGACCGGGCGGTGGGTCAGGGAGGCCGGATGCTGCACGAGCGAGTCCACGCCGCCGAGGGAGACCGCGTGCGTGATCAGCGTGCAAGCCTCGGTGAAGCGCACGGCCGCATCGAAACCGCCCGCGAGGTCGAGGGCGATGATAGACCCGGCCCCGTTCGCCTGACGGCCCAAAAGCCCCAGCGGGTCCTGCCCGGGCAGCCCTGGGTACAGTACCCGGGCCAGTGCGGGGTGACCCGCGAGGCGCTCCGCGACGGCGCCGGCGGTTGCTTGTTGGGCGCGCACACGCACCGGCAGCGTGCGCAGCCCCCGGTGCAGCAGATACGCGGCGAACGGATGCAGCACACCGCCGGTCAGGGCCCGCACCTGGCGCAGGCGCACCATCCAGTGCTCGGGGCCGGAGACCGTGCCGCCCATCACGTCTCCGTGGCCGCCCAGGAATTTGGTCGCACTGTGCAGCACCAGCGTGGCGCCCGAATCGACCGGGCGCTGAAGCACCGGGGTGGCGAACGTGTTGTCGACCAGCACCGGCACGCTGCCGGCCGCCGCGACCACGGCACGGATGTCGGTCAGCGCCAGCGTCGGGTTCGCTGGGGACTCCAGAATGACCAGCCCGGTGTCCGGCCGGATTGCCTGGGCAACCCCGTCGGGATCGACCCACGACACAGTCGTACCGAGCAGCCCGGTGGCGAGCACATGGTCGGTACCGCCGTAGATCGGCCGGAGGGCCACCACGTGGGGCGTGCCGCCGGCCACGGATGCGATCAGCACGGCCGCCAGCGCGGCCATTCCGCTCGCGAAGGCGACGGTGCCCTCGCTGCCCTCCAGGGCCGACAGCGCCGTTTCGAACCGGGCGACTCCGGGCTGCCAGAGTCGCTGGTACACCGCGGAATCGCCCTCGCGGATCGTACCTCCGGTGGCGAGGTTCTCGTAGGAGTCCCCGCCGCACTCGACTCCCGCCAGCGGATTGGTCGTGGAGAGGTCGATCACGGGCACATGCGAACCGGCCGCTGTCAGCCCGGCCATCCCGCCGTGCACGGCAACCGTGTCTGGGTGCGGGGCCGATGGCCGCAGGGCAGGTCCGCGGGAAGGCAGGGGCGGCAGCGGAAGCGTTGGCGTCATGCACAGACACAAACAGATTCTGCCGCACGGCGCAATCATCCTTGCAGACCCTTGCGAATCAGCGAAAGCTTTCGCATAAACTGCTCACGGAAGAAAGAGTAGGCCGATGGAACCGAAGAAAGCCGAAATCGACCGGGTCGACCGGGCGCTCCTGCGTGCGCTGTCCGTCAACGCCCGTGCCTCCGGTGCGGCGCTGGCCGCGGAGATCGGCGTCGCCGAGTCGACCGTGTCGCTACGCCTGCGCCGGCTGCAGCAGCTGGGGCACATCCGAGGCTATCGCGCGAATATCGACCTGGCCGCGCTGGGCGCGTCCCTGCAGGCGTTGATCTCGGTTCGTCTGGTCAAGCACGCCCGCGTGCAGATCGACGCGTTCCGGGCGGCGGCGCCGCACTGGCCCGGGGTGATCGGCCTGTTCCACACCGCCGGCGCCGACGACTATCTGCTGCACGTGGCCGCGGCGGACGCGTCGGACCTGCGTGACTTCGTCCTGCAGCATCTGGCGGAGCATCCGGCGGTTGCGCACACCGAGACTAACCTTATCTTCGAGTACGTCGACGGTGACGGCTGGCAGGACCTCGTCAAATAGTTCGCTTAACGCAGACAACGCCCCTGCCGAAGCAGGGGCGTTGTCGAAGCTCGTGAGCTATGCGACTCGGAAAGCCGCCTCGCTAGTTGAGCAGTTGCGAACTTTAGAGGGCGCGGATGTTCTCGGCCTGAGGACCCTTCGGGCCCTGGGTTACCTCGAACTCGACCTTCTGGTTCTCGTCGAGCGACTTGTAGCCGTTCGATGCGATCGCGGAGTAGTGCGCGAACACGTCGGCGCTTCCGTCGTCGGGAGCGATGAAGCCGAAGCCCTTTTCAGCGTTGAACCATTTCACGGTACCTGTTGCCATTATGAAACTCCTCCAGGAGTGTTAGAAAGGCCCCGACTTTCGAGGCCGTTCGTCGCGGTATTCGTCGTCCGCTTCCGAAAGGAATACGCCGCGGCGACCGAGGTCACCGCGTTATAAGACGTGCAAGCACTACAACTACTGAGACAACCCTAGCCCACATCGCCGCGGTGCATCCAGATTCCGTGCCAATTCGGTTCCAAAGCGTTACGTTGATTGCAGGTTATGACCCGATCAGGGCGCACCCTGCACTACTCGGTGGTGACGAAGTCGATCAGCTGCTCCACCCGGCCCAGCAGTTGCGGCTCCAGATCGGCGAATGTGCGCACCCGACCCAGGATCCGCTGCCAGGCCCGGGCGATATCGGCCTGGTCCTCGTGGGGCCAGCCGAGGGCCTCGCAGATCCCGTGCTTCCATTCGATGCTGCGCGGAATCGCGGGCCACGTCGTGATTCCCAGGCGGTTCGGCTTCACGGACTGCCATACGTCGATATATGGATGCCCGACCACGAGCACATTCCGGCCGTGCGGTCCGCGCGCCACGGCGTCGGCGATCCGGCTTTCCTTCGATCCGGGCACCAGGTGGTCGACCAGCACCCCGACCCGCCGGGTGGGTCCCGGGCGGAACTCCTGCAGGAGCTCCTCGAGGTTGTCGACGCCCTCAATGTACTCGACGACGACCCCCTCGATCCGTAGATCGGCTCCCCAGACCTTCTCCACAAGCTCTGCGTCGTGCCGGCCCTCGACGAAGATGCGGCTGGCTCGGGCCACCCGCGCCGGGGCATCCCGCACGGCCATCGATCCCGAGGCGGTGCGGGCGCGGCCCTGCGGCGCCGCCCTGACCGGGACGACGAGCACCACCGGCTCGCCGTCAATCAAGAATCCGCCGCCGAGCGGAAACAGGCGCAGTTGACCGTGGCGGTCCTCCAGGGTGACGATCTTCTTCTCGATCCGCACCACGGCACCGCAAAAACCGGTCGCGACCTCTTCGACGACCAGATCGGGCATGGCTTCCTGCGTCGGAATGACCTTCCGGCCAGCGTCCCGCCAGCCGGGGGAAAGTACATCCGCACTGTACCGATCCTGCATGTTCCGCTCGTCCATTGACGGTCTTCCTCGCTCCTGCGCCTCGCCGACACCGGAATCGACGCTAGCGGATGGCCGGCACGGTCTGCGCTCTCAGGCCGGGGTGTCGGCGTCCGGTAGTAACCTGTCTCCATGTGCGGTCGATTCATCATCACGGACACGGCGTCCGATCTCGCCGCGATGTTCGACGTCGAGCACGAGGGCGAGAACCTGCCGGAACCGTCGTGGAACATCAAACCCACCGAAAAGATCCCGATCGTGCTCGAGTCAGCCAAGGCCGGGCCGGTTGTGCGCCGGCTCGAGGGCGCGCGCTGGTCCCTGGTCCCCTCATTCGCGACCGAGCTGCAGTCGTCCTTCGCCACCTTCAACGCCCGTGCCGAAACGGCGGCGGAGAAGCCCACCTTCAAGAGTTCGGTCGCCTCCCGGCGCGCGCTGGTCCCGGCCACGGGCTACTACGAGTGGCACACGGACGGCACCGTGAAGACTCCGTACTTCATCCACTCAGACGACGGTCTTCCACTGGCCTTCGCCGGCCTCTATTCCTGGTGGCGCAATCCGGCCCTGGCCGACGACGACCCGGCCCGGTGGGTACTGTCCGCGACGATTCTCACCCAGGACGCCGAGGGTCCCCTGGCCGCCCTCCACGACCGGATGCCCGTGATCCTGGCGGAAGAATGGTGGGACCAGTGGCTCGACCCCCATACTCCGGGTGACCAGGCCCTGATCGACGCCGCGGTGGCCGCCGCCCGGGAGACCGTCGAGAGCCTGAGCTATCACGAGGTCGCCCCGGTGCGCGGTGACGGTCCGGAACTCATCGAGCCCGTCGGGGCGCCGTCGACGGTCTGACGCTCGACCGGGTACGCTCGACACATCGGCCCGGCGTGCAGTGCGGGCATCGCTCGAAAGGATCGCACCATGAACGCCGTCGCCTTCACCGTCGCAATGGCCATCTTCGTCTTCGGTCTCTGGCTGTTCGGGTTCGCGTTCGAGGTGACGGCCTGGCAGTTGCCGATCTTCCTCAGCGGCATCCTCTGCGTTTCCCTGGCCGTGGCCATCCCGGTGCAGATCCTCCGCGACTAGGTCGCAGCCCCCGGTACCATGTCGGCTTGATCGCGGCGGCCCTCCGGCCCCGAAGTGTCGGCGGATCCGTTCTCGCGCTCGAACGAGGGTTCGCGCTCGAAGACGCCGCGGGAACGGTCACCAAGCTGGACGTGCTCTCGAATGTTCCCGGCCTGGGGATGAACGAGGGCGGTTGCGACTCGGATGGCCGGTTCCCTGGCCTATTTCCCTGTGCCGGCTTTCCGGCCGCGGCCGGCTACCCCGACGGGCTGACCGTGGACGGCGACGCTGGCGTGTGGGTGGTCGTCTTCGGCGGGAGCACTGTGCGCCCGGTCCGGGAGTTTGCCGACTGACGGGCCTCGTCAGCGCAACAGGCCGGCCACCAGGTTGATCAGGGTAGCCAAGATGAACGAGCCGAACAGATACGAGAGCAGACTGTGGCGCAACGCCGTCATCCGAATTGCGTGCGTTTGCAGACTGGTGTCTGACACTTGGAAAGTCATCCCGATTGTGAAGGCCAGGTAGGCGAAATCCCCGTAACTCGGTGGCACCACCTGGTTGAAATCCACCCCGCCGTCGGGCCCGGAGTAGTAGAGCGAGGCATAGCGGAGCGTGAACAGGGTGTGCACCAGAATCCAGGAGAGTCCGACGCTGAGCACCGCCGCCGCCGCCAGGATTCCCCGTGCGGTGACCGAGCTGGTGTCGGTCCCCACCAGCAGGAACACCAGAGCGCCGAGGCTGCCGAGGCTGCTGAGAAGAATNTCAGGATGTCGGCGGCACCTCGGGACGAATCCTCCCGGGTGGCATGGCTGGCCGTGTTCTGGTTGTCCATGGGGCCGATGGTGATCCACACCCAGGTGACATACGTCACGCAGGCGGCCGCCCAGCCCGCGATCGGAGCCAGGGTCCAGCTCCCGCACACCCCGGCCAGAACAGCGACGACGACACCCACCGCGAACATGCCGATAAGTCGGGTACTCGAGCGGTGGAGGCGTTGGCCGTGCGTCGTCATATGCTGATCGTGCCATTAAATCGGGTCTCTGCGGGCCGAGGCCCGGGGCGCATCCGGTGTTATGCCAGCCAGGGTCGGTAGTGTGAGGGAACGATTGGCTGGCTGTTCCATTGCCGGCCGCACTAACGCTGAAAGAGAACGCTGGATGTCAGATAGCCCGACCGCGGCGTCGCCCTACGAGGTACTCGGCGTCAGCCCGTCGGCAAGTGACGACGAACTTCGTCGTGCCTACCGTCGCCTGCTGCGCCACACGCATCCGGACGTCGGCGGAGACGCCGCCGCCTTCCACCTCGTTCAGATCGCGTGGGAGCGGGTGGGAACCCCGGAGGGGCGCGCCGACTATGACCGCCGCCGGTACCCGGACGCGTTCCCCGAGCCGGAGCGCCCCGCCTACGCCTCCGGAGCCGGCCGTGGGCAGGCCACGCAGGCTGGGCCGCGCGCGCGCATGTACGGCCATCCAGGTGGGGAGGCGCGCCAGCGTTACCTCGAACTGCTTCGGGAATGGGCCGGGCGCGGAACCTCTATCGATGACCCGTATGCCCCGACGCTGATCCGTTCGGCGCCGCGGGAGATCCGGCATTGGCTGGCGAAGGCTCTGGCCGAGGAATCAACGGCGCAACTCGTCTCCGCCCTCGGGATCGGCTTCACGGCCTGGCATGATGTGTCTGCCGGCATGCAGGGCGGCAAGGTCGATCACGTCGTGCTCGGCCCGGCGGGACTGTTCGCGGTCCTGTCCGAGGACTGGGGCGGGCCGGTACAGCTTCGGCGCGGGGAGCTCGTCGGTGACGCCCTCGGCCCCGATGTTCGTCCGATCGAAGACGTCGAGGGTGTCGTGCGGGCTCTGGCGAAGTCGCTGCGGGTGAGGTTCACCGCTGTGCTGGTCGTGCTGCCCGACGAGGCCCTGACTGACCCTTTGACGGTCCCCGGACGTGGCCGGCGCCCGACCGTGATCACGCTGCCGAGGTCACGGCTGATCGGGGTGCTGCGCAGCGGGCTGCCCGGAATGGACCGCGGCAGCTTCGAGAAGGTGTTCGAGTTGCGGAGCCGCCTGCAGGACGGCATCCGCTTCAGTTCGGAGTAGCCGCTTCGCGCAGGCCCAGCTTGTCGGCCCAGTACCGGAGGAATTCTGCGCCGGCCGCGTCGTGGATCAGGGACCCCTCTACGATCACGGGGTAGGGGCGCTCGAGGATACCGTCGGACGGCCGCACATCCACATGCGAGACGTCATAGCCGGCGGCATGCAGGTGGTCGGCCATCAGGTAGTCGCTGCGCGAGTCGCCGACCGAGCGCCAGACCCGGGGGAGTGTTCCCGATTCGGAGAAAAAGGCCAGCGCCCGCTCCGCGCCGCGGTCCTTGTCCAGGGTGACCGACTCGATGTCGGTCGAGATGATCGTCGGGTCGATCCGGAATCCCACGGTGCCGGCCTGGTCCGGAACGACTCGATCACCGAAACGGATGCCCAGCCCGAGTTCAACCATCACCCCGAATGCGGCCTCGTTGAACTCCACCGCGGCGGCCTGGTACCGGCCGTGGTCGGCATCCGTGCGCTGCTCGACCGAGACCATGGCCTGCTTGGTCTCGTCGAAGAACATCGTGTCGCTGAACCCGTCGACGACGAGGTTGCGCAGCATATCCACGGCGGCGGTCGGCAGGGCCACGCTGTCATCGACGACGATCTCGCCCATCCCCGCGGCAGTGATCGGGAACCAGACGGCTCCCTTCTCGCAGACCCCGTACATGCGCATCGACTCGGGCAGTCCGGCTGCGCGGAGGGGCGCGACAACCTTCTCGCGGATGAATGTCGACGACCGCCCGGTGATGAATGCGATCGGAACGTTGGCTCCGGCCAGGCTGATCAGATCCGTGATGATGCTCGGTATGGCGATGGTCCGGGACACCGGACTGGCGATCGGCCCGTCCACGTCGAGCAGCAGGCCGAGGGGAGAGAGGGTATCGCGCATACCCCAGTGTTTCATGGGCGGCCCCTTCGGCCGTCACCTTCCCGTTGGCGGTCGCCGCAGTGATGGAGCGGCGGGAAGAGGAGTCGCTCGGGACCGACCCGCTGTCACTCTCGCCGTTGGTCGCGCGGGCGTCCACCCGGTAGGTCACCCCGTCCGCCGGCAGCCCCACCGTGATCGCACCGTTGGTGCTCCGGGCCTCGGCCGACGTCGACGGGTCGAGAAAGTCGAGTTTGACGCAGGGAGTGCCGTAGCCGACGAGGCTACCCGGCCCGGGAACGCCTATCCTTGGTCAAGATGATTACCCGACGAATCGCCGCCCTGCGCCTGGATATCCCGATCGAAATGGCGCAGCGCCACGAACTGCCCTCCCGGATGTCGGAGGCTGAACTGGCCGAGATCGAGCGCAACCCGCCGGCGTGGCTCGTGCAGTCTCGGGCCAACCGCACCGGCAAGAAGCCGGTCTGGGTGGAACTACGTTGTGATGTCTGCGGGTTCTCCGAAGCCGCGCGTCCCAAGAAGTGGTGGCCCGCCTTCACCTATCTGACCTGTGACTACCACGGATCCGAGGAACTCCCAGATGCCGCCGCCGGCCTCAAACGCACCGAGGTCGACGGCATCGGCAACGCATTCATCGGCATCGTCGACGAGGCACCCTAGGTGAGTGTGAGTCCTGGTCGTCTCCGGTCTCGAACCAATTCGACGGAACTTTAGGTCAAACTCCCGTTTTTTAGCCCACGGGCGCTGTTTAGAGCAGAATCTCCGTCGAATTCGTTCGGGATGAAGTTGTCGCAGAGCCCCGGACTCGACCGACAAGGATCTTGCGGCGCACGTTCGTCCCAAGTGGCAGCGATCAGGCCAACCCGGACTATACCCCCATGGGTATACGGGGCATAACTCCGAGCGTACACCTCCCGCGGTGTGTCCCGGCACCCGACAGGTGTCGGTCCGTCGGCGCCGGGTGGAGTAATTTGGCGGTAGCCGCCTGAGACCGGAGGACTTCTGCCATGCTGCGCACACTGGGCATTTTGATCGCCCGTCACCGGTTCACCTCTCTGCTGCTCTGGGCGCTCACGATCGCCGCGTGCGTGGCGACGGCACTGATCGGGGTGACGGGGGAGAACCTTTTCCAGCGGCTCTCCAGCGCCGGACCCACCGTTGAAGGCGAGGCCAGCCACGCAGCCAATCTGCTGCAGGGCACCGAGGGCGCAGACACGGAATCTCTCTCTTTGCTGATCCACGACGTCGACCTGTCCGCCCCGGACCTGGGCCTGATCCTCACCGCGGCCACGACCGACCTGTTGGAAGTCGACGGGGTAACCGAGGTCATCAACCCGCTCGCCATCCCACCGCTCCCTGACGGCTCGCCGAACCCGGCTGCGATGCCTCTCCTGGTGCCCGACGGCACCGGACTGTTGCTGAACGCCCAGATGGTGGCACCAGACGGTGACCTCAGTGATGACCTGCTGGGCGAGGTGGAAGAACGGCTCGGCGTGGCGGCCGACGAGGTCCGGCAGCTTGAGCCGGACGCCACCGTGGAAGTCGGCGGAACCCCGCTCCTGGTGGAATCCCTGGTGGCGGTCGCCGAGGCCGACCTGCAGAAGGGCGAGCTGATCGCGTTGCCGATCGCCCTCCTTGTGATGCTGGTCATCTTCGGCGGATTCCTGGCGGCCGGCATCCCGCTGATCGGGGCGTTGGCGTCGATCGCCGGCGCTCTCGGGGCCCTCTTCGGCTTCAGCTACCTGATGGAAATCGACACCACGGTGCTCAACGTCATCACCGTGATCGGGCTGGGGCTCTCCATCGACTACGGGCTCCTGATCGTCAGCCGGTTCCGCGAGGAGTTCCGGGCACTCGTGGAGCGGGCCGGCGACAGCGAAACGCGTACGGAACGTCACGAGCTGATGCTGCAGGCGGTGGGCATCACGGCGGACACGGCCGGCCGCACGGTGCTCTACTCCGGTCTGACCTTCGCCATCGCCACGGTGGGCCTGCTGGTCTTCGAACCGACGATCATCCGTGCCATCGCCATCGGCGCGGTCTCCGTGGTGCTGATCGCCATCCTGACGGCGCTCGTTCTTGTGCCGGCTCTGCTCGGGTACTTCGGCGAACGGCTGCTGAAGCCGGGCCTGCTGACCCGCATCCCCGGCCTCGGTCCCCTCCTGACCCGTTTCGGCGACGTCGCCCCCCGGGAGGGCGTCTTCTCCCGGCTGACTCGCCGCGTGCAACGGGCGCCCGTGCTCGTGGCGCTCGGGGGCATCGCCGTGCTCCTCCTGCTCGGCAGCCCCGCGCTAAACATCAATGTGTCCAGCGGCGGCGCCGACGCCATCCCGAAGGCCTCGACCCAGTACGGGTTCGTCACGGCGCTGAACGACCACTTCCCCCTCGCCACGGCCCCGCTGGTGCAGCTCGTCTCGGACACCGATGAGGCGTCCGCCGCGGCCTGGGCCGAGGAGGTGGCGACGCTGCCGAAGGTCACCGGCACGACACCACCGGCCCTGGTGAACGGGCATTGGGTGTCGCGCGTCGGCGTCGACCAGAACGCGGGCCCGGCCGTTGTGCGGGAGATCCGGGACTACCGGCCCGACTTCGACCACTGGGTCGGCGGCACGGATGCCGCGTCGGTCGACTATGTCGACTCATTGGTCGCCGGCGCGCCCTGGGCTGCCCTGATCATCGCCGGGGCCACGTTCCTGCTGCTCTTCCTGATGACCGGTTCCGTGGTCATCCCGCTCACCGCCCTCGTGATCAGCGTCATCTCGCTCGGCGCCTCCGTGGGTATCCTGGTCTGGGGTTTCCAGGAGGGAAATCTCGCAGGCCTGCTCGATTTCGATGCCGATACGATCGCCGGGGTGGACCCTCTGGTTCTGACCCTCGTGCTCACCTTCGGCTTCGGCCTGGCCATGGACTACGAGATGTTCCTGCTCGCCCGGATCAAGGAGCACTACGAGGCGGGTGAGGCCACGCGGCTCGCTATCGAGACGGGTCTGCAGAGCTCGGGCCGGATCATCTCCTCCGCGGCCCTGATCATCGTGATCGTGTTCGCCGGGTTCGCGACCGGCAATCTGCTGCAGATGAAACAGATCGGCGTCGCCCTCGCCGTGGCCGTGCTGCTGGACGCGACCCTCGTGCGCACCATCGTGGTTCCCGCTGTGATGACCTCGCTCGAGAAGGGCCTCTGGTGGGCGCCGAGGTGGTTGCATCCGATCTACGCCCGCTTCGGGATGCGGGAGTAGGGCGGCGGCTACACCGAGGTCGGCTCGTCCAGGTCGTCGTGGTGGATCCGGTCGGCCAGGCTGCCCAACGGCTCTCCGGTGCCGCCCCACTGCTCGGCGATGATCTCCGCGGCGATGGACACGGCCGTCTCTTCCGGGGTTCGGGAGCCGAGATCCAGCCCGATGGGGCTGTGCAACCTTGCCAGCTCCGCCTCGCCCACACCTGCCTCGCGGAGCCGGGTCAGTCGGTCCTCGTGAGTGCGCCGAGACCCCATCGCACCGATGTAGGCGAATGGGCCGCGGGTCAGGGCCACCTTGAGGAGCGGCACGTCGAATTTCGGGTCGTGGGTGAGCACGCAGACGACGGTGCGCTCATCCACGAGCCCGGCCGCGACCTGCTCGGCCAGGTAGCGGTGCGGCCAGCCGACGATGACCTCGTCGGCCTCCGGGAACCGGGCCGGCGTGGCGAAGACCTCGCGGGCATCGCAGACGGTGACACGGTAGCCGAGGAAGGAAGCCAGCCGGGCCAGGGCGGCCGCGAAATCGATGGCGCCGAACACCAGCATCCGTGGGCGCGGGGCGTAGCTGTTGACGAAGACCCGCATGCCCTCACCGCGTCGTTCACCGTCGGGACCGTAGGTGAGGGTGCGGTTGCGTCCGGCGGCCAGCAGCCCGCGAGCATCGTCGCCGATAGCCCGGTTCGCCCGTTCGGAGCCCAGATCGCCGTCGAAGCCGTGCGGCCGGATGATCAGGTGTCGGCCCAGACGGCTGGGATCGGGGTGCGCGATCACGGTCGCGACCCCTACCGGGGCCGATCCGGTGATGTCCTGCTCCACAGCGGCCAGCTCCGGGAAGCTCACCTGGCTGACTGGCTCGACGAAGACGTCGAGGATGCCGCCGCAAGTCAGACCAACGGAGAAGGCGTCGTCGTCGCTGATGCCGTAGCGCACCAGCACCGGCCGCCCATCCTCGATCACCTGGGTCGCGAGGTCGTAGACGGCACTTTCGACACAGCCGCCGGAGACCGAGCCGACCACCTCCCCGTCGGCGGTGACCAGCATCGACGCGCCGGCCGGCCGGGGGGCGGACTGGAAGGTGCGCACGACGGTGGCCAGGCCGGCAATGCCGCCGGCCTGCCATCCCGTCAGCAGCGGGTTCAGAACCTCACGCACAGGTGGTGACCCTTCCGGTTTCGCTCATCCGGGTCTACCGACCGCCGGCGCGGCGGCCGATCCAATAGGCGACAAACGCCACCGCTGCGATCACGCCGAGTAGCCTGGGCAGGCTGCTGAGCTGATCCACCACGATGCCCTTGGCCAGATCGAGGGCGTTCAGGCTGGTCTCGGCGGGCGGCTGCGGCGCCCGGGAGGTAGGCGCCGTCGTGATGAGGGGCCGGGCCGGCGGTGCGGCGGGCGGAGCCGTCGCGGTTCCCGTCCCACTGACCGTCTCGGCGGTCTTCCCGGTCGTGGCCCCGGCAGCAGGCACCGCCGGTTCCGGAGCCGGACCCGTGACCATGGCCTGCAGGTTCTCGGCGAAGAGGGCCATCATCTGGTCCGTGACGCTGCCGATGATGCTGCGCCCCGTCGCGGCCACCTTGCCGGAAAGCGCCACCTCGGCACTGACCGTGCCCTGGGTCTCGCCCTCCGCCTCGACGAGGGTGAGGGTGGCCGTACCCTGCGCCGTGCCCTGGCCGCGGGTCTCCTGAGCGCGCCCCTCGAACACGGCGCGGTGCGCGGTCGCATCGCGTTCGAGAACGGTCATCTGACTTCTGTACTGAATGGTCACCGGACCCAGTTTCACTTTCATTCCGACCTGATAGGCGTCATCCGAAAGCTTGTTCAGCACCTGTGCCCCCGGAACGCAGCCGGCGACACGTTCGAAGTCCATCAGAGTCTTCCACACCTCGTCGATCGGTGCGACGACGGAGAACGTGCTGTTGATGTGCATCAACGGGTCCTCGTATTCTCGTGTGGGTACGAACGGTCGGTGCGAATCGCCGCCGTAACTTCTGCCAGGGCCGCATAGCTGTGCCCGCTGACGAACGCGTCGACAAAGGGCAACGCGGCCGCCATGCCGCCCACCACCGGCTGGTAGTGCAAAGCGATCTTCCTGGGGTTGACCCAGATGATGCGGTAGGCCAGGCGCCGCAGGCGGGCCATCTGGGTGTGCACCGATTCCGGGTCGTCCAGCGCCCACCCATCCGAGATGATCACGACGACGGCCCCGCGGGCGAGGCCACGTCGACCCCAGGCATCCGTGAAATGGCGGATGCTTTCTGCCAGCCTGGTGCCGCCTGCCCAGTCCTGGGTGCTGGTGGCAGCCCGTGCCAGAGCCTGGTCCGGGTCGCGCGCCGCGAGCTGACGGGTCAGCCGGGTTAATCCGGTCGAGAAGATGAAGGCCTCGGCCTCCGCGACCGCGCCCTGCAGGAGCGACAGGAAAACCCGCGTGTACGGCTCCATCGACTCGGACACATCGCACAGCAGGATCAAACGGCGCAGTCGCGTGCGCCGGCGCCGGTAGACCAGGCGCACCGGTTCCCCGCCGCTGTGCTGCGCCGCCCTGACCGTGCGGCGCAGGTCCAGCCTCGGCGCGCTCCGGGAGCTCTTCCAGGTGCGGCTGCTGACGCATTCCGGCGTGGCGAGGGCGATCCGGCGCACCAGGCGACGCATCTGGGCGACCTCGTCCGGAGCCAGGACCGACGGCTGAAGCAGCGGCGCCTGGTCCGCCGCGATCGCGCAGCACAAAGTCCAGTTCGAAGAGCTTGTTGATGACGATCAGCCACTCGGGTCTGGCCAGACGGAGCTCCATCATCGGCTGACGACTGTGCCCGCCCGCGATGACCCGGGACTCCGGACCATGGCGCTCGAGTCGGGTGATCGCATCGTCGACCGTGCTGGCGCGCACATGGTCGAGAGAAGCTGGAATCGTGTCACATAGCGCTCCGGGGCCGCCGGGTTGTCAACGCGAATCGGGACGCCTCCGGGCCGCCGGGGAGTCGGCCGCCGGGAGCGACCGTCCCGCAGCGGAGAACGTCGAGGGTTCAGTGGCGGTCCCGCAACGGGAAAGGCCCCGGCGACGAATCGCCGGGGCCTCATGCACTGTCTCAACCAGCGCCCGTCCGTTCACAGCAGAACCATGACCGGAAGTCTGTACTCAGTATACAGGCACGGTGATCGGTGCCGGGGGATGGTCAGGTTCGGGTCGGCGGCCGGAGTCGTCCCCGGGCCCGAGGGCCCCGGAGCGCAGCCCCAGCTCGTGTTCGGCGACGGTGCGCACGAGACCGCGCAGCCGCTGTGCATGGCCGTAGCGCACGATGGCGTGCGCGTTCAGCCCGTCGATGATCGCCAAAAGCTGCCAGGCGACGGCGTCCGGGTCGATCGCCCGAAATTCGCCGCGCGCGCAGCCGGTGTGCAGCAGGACGGCCAGGAACGCCTGCCAGGCGTCCATCTGAACGCCCACCTCCACGGCGAGCGCAGGGTGGCGTCGGCCGAGGCTCCAGGCGTCGAGCCAGACCGCGGTCACGGTGCTGCGTTCGGGTCCGAGCAGAGTGTCGATCAGCGTCTGCAGGGCCGCCACGGCTGTCTCGCAGGGCGCCAGCTCCTCCGCCACCTCGCCGATCTCGGCGGCCACGATCGCCCCGAAAGTGGAAGCCACCAGGGAGTCCATGCTCGGTTGGTAGTGACTGACCAGGGCCGGGGTCACCCCGATCCGGGAGGCGACCGCACGCAGTGTGAGGGCCGACAAGCCCTCGTCAAGGGCGATCTCCCGGGCGGCGCGGGCGATTTCCGCCGCCCGCTCGATCGGTGCTTTGCGCCGCGATGCGCTCGGATCGGTTGACATGAAACCTGAGTCTATATATCTTTAGCCAACGGTTATTGATCAAGTGATCAATTATTCCGCAGGGAGGTCTCGTCATGCTCGTGATCAACGCGCCCGGCATCGCCGAACCGCTGACCCGCACGTCGGGCGAGGCCCGGCCGCCGCTCCGGGTCGGGCTCGTGCAGCACCGCTGGCACGTCGACGAAAACACGCTGCGCGCGGAGCTGGCCGAGGGCATCCGTCTGGCCTCCGATCAGGGTGCCCGCGTCGCCTTCCTGCCCGAGCTGACGCTGCGCAAATACCCCGGCAACTCACGGGCACAGGGTGTGCCGAAGCTGACGGCCGAGGACCTGCTGACCGGACCGACCTTCGCCTTCGCGGCTGAGCAGGCCAAATTGCACGGCGTCGTCGTGCACGCCTCCCTCTACGAGAGACCGGACGCAGAGGATGCACCGGAGGACCCGCGTGGTTACAACACGGCCATCCTGGTCTCGCCGACCGGTCGGCTGCTCGGTCGCACGCGCAAACTGCACATCCCGGTCACCGAGGGCTACTACGAGGACACCTGGTTCCGACCGGGCCCAGCCGAGGACGCGTATCCCGTCTATGCGCCGGAGGAACTGGGCGGTGCCCGGATCGGGCTGCCCACCTGCTGGGACGAATGGTTCCCCGAGGTGTCGCGGCTGTACGGCCTCGGTGGCGCCCAGCTGCTGGTCTACCCCACGGCGATCGGCTCGGAGCCCGGCTTCCCCGCGTTCGACACCCAACCGCTCTGGCGGCAGGTGATCGTGGCCAACGGGATCACCAGCGGCCTCTTCATGGTGGTGCCCAATCGTCACGGCGACGAGGGCGACCTGACCTTTTACGGCTCCTCTTTCATCTCTGACCCCTACGGTCGTGTGCTCGTGCAGGCTCCCCGTGACGAGTCCGCGGTGCTGGTTGCCGACCTCGACCTGGCACAACGGGAGGAGTGGCTCACGCTGTTTCCCTTCCTGGCCACCCGACGGCCGGACAGCTATGCGGGGCTGACCACGCCGGTCGACCCGGCTCATCCGTTCGGTGCGATGGTGACGTCGGGGGAGTCGTGACCTGGCTGATGCCGGCGGAGACCGCGCCGCAGGACCGGGTCTGGATGGCATTCCCGGTGGACGGCTACACGCTCGGCACGGATGCGTATTCCGCCGACGAGGCGCGCGGCACCTGGACCGCGGTTGCCCACGCGGTCCTCGAATTCGAACCCGTCACCATGGTCGTCGACCCGGCCGAGGTGGCGACCGCTCGGCGGTACCTCTCCGCGGAAATCGAAATCATCGAGGCACCACTTGACGACGCCTGGATGCGCGACATCGGCCCGTCCTTCGTGCTGGGTGATGACGGGCAGCTGGGGGCGGTGGACTGGGCATTCAACGGTTGGGGTGCCCAGGATTGGGCGCGCTGGGGCAAAGACATGGAGGTAGGCAGGCTCGTCACCGCCGCCTCTGGCGCGAGTGCGATCTCCTCGGTGCTCGTGAACGAGGGCGGCGGCATTCACGTCGACGGCGCGGGAACGGTGCTGGCCACGCAGACCGTTCAACTGGATCCGGGCCGGAACCCCTACGTCGACCGGGCGAGGATCGAGGCCGAGTTCGCCCGTACCCTCGGCGCCACCCGCCTGGTCTGGCTGCCGCGCGGCCTGAGCCGGGACCAGCAGCGCTACGGAACCCGCGGCCACGTCGATATGGTGGCCGCCCTCCCGTCGCCCGGAACGGTGTTGATACACGCGCAGAACGACCCGGCCCACCCGGACTATGCCGTGACCAGGCAGCTCCGCGCCGTTCTCGCCGAGGAGACGGATGCGGCGGGCCGGCCGTTCACCATCGTCGACCTGCCGGCACCGGCCGCACTCACGGACGAGGACGGCTTCGTGGACTACAACTACGTCAACCACCTCGTCGTCAACGGCGGCGTGATCGCCTGCGGCTTCGGCGAGGAACGGGCCGACCAGGTCGCCCGGGAGATCCTGGCCGCGGCGTATCCGGGCCGAACGGTCGTGTCGGTCGAGGCGCGGCCGTTGTTCGCGCGCGGCGGCGGCATCCACTGCATCACCCAGCAGCAGCCATCGGCCGGGTAGTACGCCGCGCCACGCTTGCTGCCGCAAGGTGAACGTTCAGGGGACTGTGGCACGATTGACAGGTTGGCCGCCGGGAATTCGGCTAGTCGGCGCCACCGGGACGCCGCATGCAGCACGATCTGAATCGAGTCAGTTTGAAGTTCATCGTTGGGGAAACCCTCGTCTATCCGCACCACGGTGCGGTCACCCTTACCGAGCTCTCCACCATAACGCTGAAGGGCGTCGCCCAGCCGGCGATGACGCTGCGCGTGCATTCGTCGCAGCTCACAATCCAACTTCCCATCGCGAATGCGGGGCTTGTCGGAGTGCGTGACGTCATCGATGCCGCTGGGCTGGAAGAGGTCTACAAGGTTCTACGCGAGCCGTTCACGGAGGAAGCAACGAACTGGAGCCGCCGGTTCAAAGCGAATCAAGAGAAGATGGCGAGTGACAGCGTGACGCGCGTCGCCGAAGTCGTCCGGGACCTGTGGCGCCGCGAACAGGACGGCGGCGTGTCCGCCGGTGAGAAGCGGATGCTCGCCAAGTCCCGTCAACTCCTCGAGTCTGAGCTGGCGCTGGCGCTCGGCACATCGCCGGAAGACACCGTCCTGGCTTTGGACGAGGTTCTCTCCGGAGCCCTCACCGAAGCGGTCTAGCCCCGCGCGGCGGTTCGACGCCCAAGCGATCCACCGACACGACGACGTGTCGGATGCCTTCCACGAGCGGGTGCTCGGGCCGTCGATGATTTACCGCCGCCCGTGCTTTCCGCGTCCCGGTACATCCCTGACGAGGTGCAGGAGAACTAATACCGGCTCCTGGTCGAGAAATTGCGGCCGAAGACCGTCGACCGACTCCTCGAAGTCGGATGCGGATGCGGCTGCGGCTCTTGGCCTGCCTGAGGGGAACGAGCGGTTCGCGCGGTCATGGATGGCTCTCCGAATGTGTCTTACGCCCGTTGTCCAGATAGCCACCGAGGAGTATCTTCCGCAAAGGTGGGGCGGGACGCTGGCTCACCCGATGCCAGGCGGGTCGTCCCTTGTTGAGAGGATTACTCATGAAACGCATGGTACTGGGGTGCGTTGTCGCACTCGGACTTGTTTTCGTCGGCGCCACTTCGGCTCAGGCTGGCGAGACCAGTGGCAATGGCAGTCCGGTCCCGGGCGCAACGAACGCGAGTTCGGCGTGCGCCTATTCGGGCCGGGACCTCCCCGATGCTGAGGAAAACCAGCCGCCCCAATTCAACGACGACTTCGTCACGGACGGGCGCGTGCAGAGCTACGGGCGGTTCGTCAGCCACGGCTTCAAGGATCTGGTGCCCAGCCCGGGCGAAGCCTGCCGCGGCAACGTGACGTTTGAGGAATAGGCTGCCAAGCCGCGACCTCGGGCAACTGCGAGCACAGCCCCTACGATCTTCCCTTGGTCGCTGACCTCTGGCCGCGACGCGGCCGGTCAGAGGGCCATCATGATCGTGACGGCTTCGCGGTTGCCCCGTCACGGTTGGCGACGGGGATGCGTCGGAGTTCACCGTGCGGTCGAAGACCCTCCGGGATCGACGGTCCCGTCGAGGATCGCCGGCATGAGGTGTGCGATCCAGGCGCGCACGGGAGAGGAGCCGATGATCGGTTGACAGTAGGTGGCACCAACCAGTTCTTCAGTGGCGATCGCCTGCGGGGAAAGCGGGCGGCGCCGAGCATGTCGGCGGTGAGGCTGCCGCCGGCGGACCTCCGATACGGGGTGATGGCGAGGAGACTGCGTTCCGGCCGGAGAAACGTTCGACCATAAAAAAATAGGCCGCGCAACCGGTATCGATTGTCGCGACCTATTTCCACATGACGAGTCGGAATGATCCGAATCTAATTTCTGTGCCCGAGGGGGGACTTGAACCCCCACGCCCATAAGGGCACTAGCACCTCAAGCTAGCGCGTCTGCCATTCCGCCACCCGGGCCGAGTGTTCCAGCGGCCGTTCCCGGCCGCCGAATATGTAATCTAGCACGGATTTCGAGGCCCTCCAGCCGCGCCCACCGTCGCCCGCCGGCGGCGAGGCCCGGTAGCGTGACACGCATGCTTTCCTTTGCTGACAACACGCCGGCCGACGCTGCACTGGACCTCACGGCCACGATCGCTCGCGACCTCATCCGTTTCGACACGACCAACTATGGCGAGGGCCGTTCGAACGGCGAAACGGATGCCGCCGAGTACGTCGAGGCGAACCTGCGGTCTCTCGGCCTCGCCCCGCAGCTGTTCGATTCAGAACCGGGCCGCACGAGTGTCGTCGTGCGCGTTCCGGGTCGTGACAGCAGCCGCGGGGCGCTGGTGGTCCACGGCCACCTCGACGTCGTTCCCGCTGACCCGGAGGCCTGGTCGGTGGACCCGTTCGCCGGCGTGATCAAGGACGGCCTCCTGTGGGGCCGCGGAGCCGTTGACATGAAGAACATGGACGCCATGATGCTCGCGTCGCTCCAAAACATCCTCGGCTCCGGCCAGGAACCGGCCCGTGAACTGATCGTGGCGTTCTTCGCCGACGAGGAGGCCGGGGGAGTGCTCGGCTCACACTACCTCGTCGACACCCGTCCGGAGCTCTTCCAGGGCGCCACCGAGGCCATCAGCGAGGTCGGGGGCTACTCGATCACGCTCGGCGGTCAGCGTGCCTACCTGCTCCAGACGGGCGAGAAGGCGCTGATCTGGATCAAGCTTGTGGCGCGGGGCGAGGCGGCCCACGGGTCCCGGCTGATCCGTAGCAACGCCGTGACCCGGCTCGCCGAGGCTGTCGCCAAGGTCGGACGACGCGAGTGGCCGATCCGTCTGACCGAGACCACCACCCAGCTGTTGGCGGAGCTGGCACGGGTGCTCGACGTCGACCCCCAACGTGTTGGTCCCGACGAGCTGGCCCTCGCCACTGGCACGGCATCGGGCTTCATCCAAGCGAGCCTGCGCACCACGACCAATCCCACCGTTCTGCACGCCGGGTACAAGCACAACGTCATCCCGGACCGGGCCGAGGCGCTCATCGACATCCGCACCCTGCCCGGCGACGAGGATTCCGTACTCGCCGAAGTGGCCGCGCTGGTCGGCCCCGACATCGAGATCGTGATCATGCACCGCGACATCGGTCTCGAAACAGAATTCGGCGGGCCCCTCGTCGACGCGGTCGTCGAGACCCTTGGCCGACACGATCCGGGCGCTCCGGTGCTGCCCTACCTGCTCTCCGCCGGCACGGACAACAAGGCCCTCAGCACCCTCGGGATCAAGGGTTACGGTTTTGCCCCGCTCAAGCTCCCCGCCGACCTCGATTTCCCGGCGATGTTCCACGGGGTCGACGAACGGGTGCCTCTCGACGCGTTAGTGTTTGGCAGGCAGGTCCTGACCGACCTGCTCTCGAACTACTGAACAGCAAAAGGGCATTTCGTGAACTTCATCGACGCACTCATCCTGGGACTCGTGCAGGGACTTACCGAATTCCTCCCGGTCTCCTCCAGCGCCCACATCCGTATCGTCGGGGAATTCCTAGGAACCGGAGGTGACCCGGGAGCCCGCTTCACCGCGATCATCCAGATCGGTACCGAGGCTGCCGTGGTGATCTACTTCTGGCGCGATATCGTGCGCATCATCGGGCAGTGGTCCAAGTCCCTCGTCGGCAAGGTTCCGCGCGCCGACCCGGACGCGCGGATGGGCTGGCTGATCATCCTTGGATCGCTGCCCATCGTGGCGCTCGGCCTGCTCTTCCAGGACCAGATCGAGTCCTCGCTCCGCAACCTGTGGATTACCGCCAGCGTGCTGATCGGCTTCGGCCTCCTGCTCGGCATCGCCGACTACGTCGGGGCCAATCGCCGCCGGCTGGGCGACCTCACCGTGCCCCATGGCATCGTCTATGGCTTCGCCCAAGCCCTCGCGTTGATCCCCGGCGTATCCCGCTCGGGAGGCACGATCACCGCCGGCCTGTTCATGGGGTACGAGCGCGCCGCCGCCGCCCGCTACGCTTTCCTGCTCGCCATCCCGGCCGTTCTCGGCAGCGGGCTGTTCCAGGTGTACAAATCGATCGTCAAGCCGTGCCTGGAGGGTGCGACAAACTGCACCCCGGAGATTTTCGGCCCGTGGGACACCCTGGCGGCCACGGTCATCGGCTTCGTCGTCGCCCTGTTCGTGATCAAGTTCTTCATGAGCTATATCTCCAGACGTAGCTTCCTGCCGTTCGTGATCTACCGCATCGTGCTCGGCCTCGTGCTGATCGGCCTGCTGGTGACGAACACCATCTCCGCCTAGTTAGGCTGGGAGGATGCGTGCCTGGCGACGACCCGAAATTCCGCAACTCCCCGGTCAGTCCGGCGCACCCTGGCTGCACGATACCGCCACCGCGGCCCTGATCGAGGCCAAACCCACTGACGTCGCCCGGCTGTACGTGTGTGGGATCACCCCCTACGACGCCACGCACCTCGGCCATGCGGCCACCTACCTGGCCTTCGACACTCTGCAGCGGGTCTGGCTGGACGGCGGCTATCGGGTGCACTACGCCCAGAACGTGACGGATGTCGACGACCCGCTCCTCGAGCGAGCCGCCGCCACCGGCGTCGACTGGGAGGTTCTCGCCGAGTCGCAGGTGAACCTCTTCCGCACCGACATGGAGGCACTGGGGATCATCCCGCCAAACGACTATGTCGCCGTCACCGAGGTCATCGACGAGATTGCGGATGCCGTGGCCCAGCTCTGGGATGCCGGCCTCGCGTACCCGGTCCCCGTGGACGCGGCCGCCGCAGGCGCGCCCGAGCCGACGGCGGCCGCCGGTTCCGACATCTACTTCGACATTGAGGCCGCGCAGCGCGCGACCTCGTGGACGCTCGGCGACGAGAGCAATCTCGACTCCGAGGCCATGCTCACCCTGTTCTCCGAACGCGGGGGAGACCCGGCCCGTCCCGGCAAGCGGGACGTCCTCGACCCGCTGCTCTGGCGCTCGGCCCGCCCCGGGGAACCGTCCTGGGCGTCGCGCGTCGGCGCCGGCCGTCCGGGCTGGCACATTGAGTGTTCGGTCATCGCACTGAAGGAACTCGGCACGGACTTCACGGTGCAGGGCGGCGGCAGCGATCTGATCTTCCCGCACCACGACATGAGTGCGGGGCACGCGGCAGCCCTATCCGGGCATCCGCTGGCCGGCGTCTACAGCCACACCGGCATGGTGGCCTATCAGGGCGAGAAGATGAGCAAGTCGCTCGGAAATCTGGTGCTCGTGTCCAAACTGCGCACCGCGGGAACCGACCCGCGAGCAATCCGCCTGGCCCTGCTCGACCAGCACTACCGCGCCGATTGGGAGTGGACGAACGCGCACCTTCGGGCGGCGGTGGCCCGCCTCGCGACCTGGACCGCGGCCTTCGGGACAGCGGGCACGGCCGGAACCCTCGACACGCACGCGGTCATCGAACGGCTGCGGGCCGCCCTCGCCGCCGACCTCGACACCCCGAGCGCGCTGGCGGTCGTGGATGCCGCCGCAGCCGACTCCGACAGAGTCGACGATCCGGCACTGCTGGCCCGCGCGGTCGACGCGCTGCTCGGCGTGGCTCTTTAGGGCTGGCGGGGCGAGTCGGTCGGCGGGCGCCCCTCGCCGGGGCCGTCCCGGCCATCGCCGCGCTTGCGCAGGTATTTCTCGAATTCCTGGGCGATCGCTTCGCCGCTGGCCTCCGGGGAATCGACCGTGTCGCGAGCCTGTTCGAGCTGCCCGATATAGGCCGCCATCTCGTCGTCCTCGGCCGCCAGCGTGTCGATGCCGCTTTGCCATTCATCGGCCTCGCTCACCAGGTCGCCGCGCGGGATGACGACATCGATGATCTCCTCAAGCTTGTCGATCAGTGCCAGCATCGCCTTCGGCGACGGCGCATTGTGCACGTAGTGGGGGACGGACGCCCAGATCGACAGGGTCGGAATGCCGACCTCCTCCGCGGCGATCGCGAGCACGCTCAGGATGCCGACGGGGCCTTCGTAGGTGCTGCGCTCAACCTGAAGTTCGGCTCGTACCTGCGGGTTGTCGCTGGAGACGAAGATGGAGATAGGCCGGGTGTGAGGAACGTCGGCCAGCATCGCCCCGAGGAACACGATGCCGCCGACATCCGCGGCGAGGGCGGCGTCGAGAATCTCTGCGGCGAATCCCTTCCAGCTGCGGGACGGTTCCGTTCCAAGGAGCAGATAGATGTTTCCGGCGTTCGTGCCGCTGACGCGCAGCTGGGCGTCGTCGGCCAGGGGAGCCCCGGCCTCGGCGGGGGTCGTCGGTCCGTAGAGTACCGCACCCGGCCACTCCAGTTTGCGCCGGCCGTCTTCGCCGCCGGCCGAAATGGTGGGCCGGTTGAACTGATAGTCGAAGTAGATCTCTGGGTCGATCTCCGCGACCGGGGAGACATCCAGCAGATCTTTCAGGGTGCCCACGGCGCCGGTCGCCGCCTCGCCGGCGTCGTTCCAACCCTCGAACGCCACCACCAGGAGGCGACCGTTGAGGAACCCATTAGCCTCTGTCACTGTCCGAAACCTCTTTCGACGGGGTGCCCCGCACGGCGCACCATCCATCAAGGATAGGCGGTGCCCCCTACACTTGAACTCCGTGAACGCGATCCGAATCAATTCCCCCCTGCCTGCGGCCGTGCTCTGGGACATGGACGGCACCATCGTGGACTCCGAGCCGTACTGGATGCGGGCCGAGACGGAACTGGTCGAGTCCTTCGGCGGCGTCTGGTCCCACAGCGACGCCATGCTGCTGGTCGGTTCCGGCCTCGAGGGTTCCGCGGTCATCCTGCAGGATCGGGGCGTCGATCTGGCCGGCGACGCCATCGTGCACCGGCTCACCAGCCGTGTCCAGGAACTCCTGAGAACCTGCGGTCCCCCGTGGCGGCCCGGCGCGCTCGAGCTGCTCGCCGAGCTCAAGACCGCCGGCGTCCCCATGGCGCTGGTCACCATGTCACAGCAGCGGATGGCACGACAGATCGCCGAACTTGTCGGATTCACCGCCTTCGACACCATTATCGCCGGCGATATGGTCACGAACAGCAAGCCGCATCCAGAGGCGTACCTGACGGCTGCCGGGCTGCTCGGCGTCGACCCCGAGCACTGCATCGCGGTCGAGGACTCCATTCCGGGCATCGCGGCCGCCGTGGCATCCGGGGCCGTCGTCGTCGGCGTCCCGCACATGGTCTCCCTGCCCGAGAGTGCGCACTACGAGCTCTGGCCGACCCTCGCCGGTCGCACTCTGCACGGTTTCACCTCGCTGTACACCGCCCGTCGCGGATCCCTCGGCCGCAAGCCGGCCCCGACCGACCCACACTGACCCGAGAGCAAGGACGTAACGCACGCATGAGCGACAATCAGGTCATCCAAAACAGTGGACCCTTCCGGATCGGCGACCGGGTACAGCTGACCGGACCCAAGAACAAACTGAACACGATCACCCTGGAACCAGGCAAGGTCTTCCACACCCACCGGGGAATCCTGGCGCACGATGACGTCATCGGTGTCTCGGACGGCTCGGTCGTCACGAACAACGTCGGCGTGGAGCACCTCGCCTTGCGGCCGTTGCTGAACGACTTCGTGATGTCGATGCCGCGAGGCGCTGCCATCATCTATCCCAAGGACGCCGCCCAGATCATCGCGCAGGCCGATATCTTCCCGGGGGCGACTGTGGTGGAGGCCGGCGTCGGTTCCGGCGCCCTGTCGCTCTGGCTGCTGCGCGCCATCGGCCCCGCCGGGAGGCTGGCCTCATTCGAACGCCGCAGCGAGTTCGCGGATGTCGCCCGTGACAATATCGCGACCTTTCTCGGGTCTGATCCCGCCAACTGGAGCATCACGCTCGGCGACCTCGCCGATACCCTCCCCGACACGATGCCGGCCCAGAGCGTGGACCGGGTCGTGCTCGACATGCTCGCGCCCTGGGAGTGCCTGGGCTCTGTTTCGGACGCGCTCAAGCCAGGCGGAGTGCTGCTCTGCTACGTGGCCACGGTGACCCAACTCTCGCGGGTGGCCGAGGCCATTCGTGCGACCGCTTTCTACACGAACCCGGACTCGAACGAGACCATGGTTCGCGGGTGGCACGTCGAGGGTCTCGCCGTGCGGCCCGATCACCGGATGATCGGGCACACGGGTTTCCTGATCACGGCCCGCCGTCTCGCCCCGGACACGATTCTTCCCGAATTGAAGCGCCGTCCGTCGAAGACCGACTTCTCCGATGCCGATGTGGAGGCCTGGACGCCGGGCGCCCTCGGCGAACGCAGTGTCAGCTCGAAGGTCATGCGCAAGCGCGTGCGGATGGCCGAGACAGGCGCGGCCATCTCGAAGGCTCGCGGGCTCGACGCGGGCGAACCCGACGACCTCGCACCCAACGCCCGTTAGGATTGTTTCGGCCTGTCATCCGGCCCCGAATTTGCCCCTGTCCCGCATAATCGCCTGCCCCACACTGAAATGAGATCCCGTGCGTAGAGCTCCTGCACTCATCGCTTCCGCTGGCCTGCTGGTCGCGGTCCTCACCGGCTGCAGCACCCCCGTCGACGCCGCAGACTGCCAGGCGCCGGTCACGAAGGGGGCAGCGTCGAAGCTCGTGTCGGTGTCGGGCGAATTCGGCTCCGCGCCGACGGTGGACTTCCCGACCCCGTTGAAGACGGACTCCACCCAGGCCAGTGAGATCATCGCCGGCACGGGTGCCGGTCTCGTCCCGGATCAGCTGGTCAAGCTCGACCTCAGCCTCTACAACGGTACGACGGGTGCGTTGATCAGCGCGGGAGAGTACGACGGGGTCAACCAGGCCAGCATCGTCCTGGACGACGAACAGTCGCTCCCGGGCCTGGCGATGGGCCTGGAGTGCGCCCAGGTCGGATCCCGGCTGGCTCTCATCGTCTCCCCGGACGACGGGCTCGGTCCGGCCGGCGGAGACCCCAACAGTGGCATCGGCGCCGACGACTCGCTGGTCTTCGTGATCGACGTCGTGCGAGCCAACCTGCTCCGGGCCAACGGCGCCAACCAGTCGGTCGCGAGCGGGCTTCCGTCCGTTGTCCTTGCGACTGATGGAACCCCCGGCCTCACCATTCCGTCGAGTGAGCCGCCGACCGAGCTGCAGATCGGCGTCCTCAAGAAGGGCGATGGCGAGCAGGTCGCGGAAGGCGACACTGCGACCCTGCACTACACGGGCGTGCTCTGGAACGAGAACACGGTCTTCGATTCCAGCTGGCAGACCGGGAAACCGGCCGAGTTCCTGATCGTGGACGGTTCGAAGACCGAGGGCGGGCTGATCCCCGGGTTCGCCCAGGCCATCATCGGGCAGACTGTCGGTTCGCAGGTCATCGCCGTCATCCCGGCCGATCAGGCTTATGGTGATGAGGCCTCGCAGAAGATCCCCGCAGGCTCAACGCTCGTGTTCGTCGTCGATATCCTCGGCGTGAACTAAGTCTCGGCCTGCAAGCGGCGGATAGACTCGCAGCGTGCCGTCCACCATTGAAAAGAACAGCCGTGTTTCGGTAGAAGAACGCCTGTTCAGCCTGGTACTTGCGCTTATCGCAACGGAAGTCGGGTTGACCAAGGCCGATATTCTGTCCACCGTGCAGGGGTACCGCCAGCGCTATCTCCCCGGCGGAGACAACGCGAGCCTGGAGCGGCAGTTCGAACGAGACAAAGACGACATCCGCGAACTGGGCATTCCGCTCGAGGTGGTTGAGCCGCCGGACGATCCCGGGAGCAACCACCATTTGCGCTACCGCATCCCCAAGGGACTCTACGAGCTTCCGGCGGACGTGACTTTCAGTCCGGACGAGCTCATGCTGCTGAAGCTTGCCGCGACGGTCTGGCGGGAGGGCTCCCTGTCTGCGGAGTCCAGGCGTGCGATGACTAAACTGCATGCGCTGGGCATCGACTCGAGCGATCCCGTGCTCGGTTACTCGCCGTCCCTGCGCGTGCGGGAGGCGTCCTTCGAACCGCTCAGCAAGGCAATGGATCGCGGTCAGGTTGTGGCATTCCTCTATCTGAAGCCCGGCGAGGCGGCGGCGCGCCGCCGTCAGGTCGAGCCCCGCGCCATGGTGTTGCACGACGGACGATGGCACCTGTTCGGCACCGACCAGGATGCTGCGGCAACCCGCACGTACCTGCTCTCCCGGATCGTGGGCCCGGTGGTGACGGTCCCCGGAGCCTCGTTCGTGGCGCACGGTGACGGTCAGGGGCAGGAAGCGCTCAGCGAGCTCGAGGCGCTGTGGACCGCCAACATCGCCGTGATCGCCGCCCGGCCGGGCAGCGATGCCGCGGTGAGACTGTCGAAACGAGTCGCCCCGGGAGAGATTCGAACGAACGCGGACGCATCCGCTCTCCACCTGAACTTCACCGATCTCAACGTGTTCGCCGACGAGCTCGCCGGCTACGGCCCGGAGGTTCTGGTGCACTCGCCCGCGGCCCTGCGCACGGCGGTCCGGTCCCGCCTGATCACCGTGCGGGATGCCCACACCGATTTCGATCTGAATGTGCACCCGGATACCACGACGGCGGCCGACGAATGAACGGCGGTCCGGCACTCGGAGCATCCGACAAGCTGACCTTCCTCCTGGCGCTGGTTCCCTTCCTGATGGACCATGACCGCATCAGCGTGACCGACGTCGCCGCGCACTTCGGGGTGTCGCCTGACCGGGTGCGGGACGCGGTCAATCTCATCGCGGTTTCCGGCATCCCCGGGGAAACCCGCCAGTACCTGCACGGCGACCTGTTCGATATCCATTGGGACGAGTTCGAAACGAACGACCTCATCGTGCTCACCCACCTCGTGGCCATCGACGACTCGCCGCGCTTCTCCGCCCGGGAAGCCGCCGCGCTGATCGCCGGCCTTCAATACCTGTCGTCGCTACCGGAGAATGCCGACGTCGACGCGATCGCGTCGCTGATGGCGAAACTCACCCGCAGCGCCTCAGCGGCTCCCAGCCAAGTTGCCGTCTCCGGCACGGATGCCCGCAGCAGTATTTCGGTCGTGCAAGCCGCGGTCCGCGGCGGAGTACAGATCGAGTTCGACTACCTGAATGCCCGCGGCGAGAATGAACTGCGCCGGGTCGACCCGTGGCGCATCCAGTCTGTGGACCGGGACTGGTACCTGCGCGGCTGGTGCCACCTCCGCGAAGCGGCCCGCACCTTTCGCCTCGACCGAATGAGCGATCTGCACGTGACCGACGTGCCGACCAGCCCCCGGTCCGCCGATGCTGTGCCGACCGAGACCCTCTTCGAGGGCTCCGCGTCCGACCAGGATGTGACGGTTGAACTCCCGACGTCTGCCGTTCCGCTGCTCGCAGACTACGCACCATACGGCGCCCCCGGCGCACACGGGGACCGCGTGCGGAGGACACTCAAAGTGGCTCACTATCACGGCCTCAAACGCCTCGTCACCGGCCTCGCCGGAGTCGTGGAAGTGGTTGACCCGGCCGAGGCGCGCGCGGTCGTGCGCGAGTGGGCGGCCGCCGGCGTGGCCCGCTACGACGAGTCCGAACCGACAGACGCGGGGGAGTAGATGATGCCGTGGTGGTCGTGGGCACTGATCTGGATCGGCCTGGTGCTCGGCCTGCTCGCGATGCTGGCCTGGTTCGGATTCGCCCTGTTCAAGAAGGTCATGGCCACACTGGAGGCCCTTCAAGAACTCGGCGATCTTGTCGCTGACGTCACCCGGGGGCAGGAGATGCCGCCGTCGGACCGGTTCCAACCGGCCGTCTTCACAAAGCCCGCCGACCTCTACCGCGCTCTCGAACTGTTTCAGCGTGACCGGGCGCAACGTCGACAGCGGCGGCGGGATTCCTCGATCGCCAGAGGTAAACTGTTTATAACTCAACCATTGACCCAGAGGACAGATACTGATGCTTAACAACCTGACCGGATGGCACTTCCTGATCATCCTCGTCATCGTTCTGCTTCTGTTCGGTGCGCCCAAGCTTCCCGGCCTCGCCCGCAGCCTCGGGCAGTCCATGAAGATTTTCAAGAACGAGATCAAGAGCGATAAAGAAGACGCCGAAACCACCGGCAGCGCTGAGGACTCTTCGAAGGCCGCCGGCACAGCCGACCCGACGACGAAATCGTAAGTCCCGTGGCGGGGCGAATCCCTCGGCGCACGGCCACTGATGGAAAAATGTCGCTGGGCCAACATCTGCTAGAGCTGCGCAAGCGTCTCTTCCTCGCTGCGGCAGGAATACTGGTTGGTGCGATCGTCGGCTGGTTCCTGTCCGATTTCGTGTGGGACGCCCTGCGCGAGCCGATCTACGCCATCATCGAGGCGCAGGACCGCACGGCTCAGCTGAACTACCCAGACATCACTAGTGCCTTTGACCTGAAGTTGAAGATCGCCTTCTACGTGGGGCTCGTCGTGTCCAGCCCGGTCTGGCTCTTCCAGATCTTCGCGTTCCTGGTTCCCGGCCTCACCCGCATCGAAAAGCAGTACACCTTCGGCTTCCTCTTCACCGCCATTCCGCTGTTCCTGGCGGGCTGCGCTGCGGGATGGTTCGTTCTGCCGAACATCGTCGGACTGATGACGAGTTTCGCACCCAAGGAAGACGCCGCTCTCATCGTCGCGCAAAGTTACCTCGATTTCGTGTTGAAGCTCATGATCGCGATCGGTGTGGCATTCGTGCTCCCCGTCTTCATCGTTCTGCTCAACCTGGCCGGAGTGATCAGTGCTCAGTCGATCATCAAATCCTGGCGGATCGCAGTGCTGTTGATCACGCTGTTTACCGCGATCGCCACCCCCGCTGCCGACGTGATCTCGATGTTCCTTCTTGCCATCCCTATGGTCCTGCTTTACTTCGCCGCCTATGGAATCGCGTTCCTCCACGATCGACGTGCCGCCCGCCGCGCCCGTTCCCTCGAACAGGAGTTGGCGCTCTGAGCGCATCCGATGACCAACCTTGAATCGCCCGCGGAACGCTATGCCGCCTCCCGAGCCCGCGCCGGCCGGCCCCGCCTGGAGTCATTCCGCACCGGGCTCCGCTTCGGACTGGATCCCTTCCAGCTGGCCGCTTGCGCGTCTCTCGAGGACGGTAACAGCGTGCTTGTGGCCGCGCCCACGGGTGCCGGCAAAACCCTGATCGCCGAGTTCGCGATCTATCTGGCAATGCAGAGCTCACGGAAGAAGGTCTTCTACACCGCCCCGATGAAGGCGCTGAGCAATCAAAAGTTTCAGGAACTCGTCGCAGAATACGGGGCGGATGCCGTGGGCCTGCTCACCGGCGACACGAACGTGAACCCGCAGGCCCGCATCGTGGTCATGACGACCGAAGTGCTGCGCAACATGCTCTACGCCGATTCGGACCTCCTCACAAACCTTGCCTTCGTCGTGTTGGACGAGGTCCACTTCCTGGCCGACCGGTTCCGCGGTGCCGTCTGGGAAGAGGTCATCATCCATCTGCCCCAGGACGTACGTCTGGTCTCGCTCAGCGCCACGGTCTCAAACGCCGAAGAATTCGGCGACTGGCTGCAGGCCGTCCGCGGCGAAACGGATGTCATCGTCTCCGAAGAGCGGCCGGTTCCGCTCGAACAACATGTGCTGGTCAAGAGCAAAATGATCGACCTCTTTGACGCAGCCGGCCTGGCCGGGACCCACCGGGTGAACCCGGAGCTGGTGCGGCTGGCCCAGTCGGGCGGGCGCGCACCCGGCGTCCGCTCGGCGAACGGACGCCGGGGCGGCGACCGCGACCGCGGCCGGGGGACCCAGCCGCGTGGCGGTTTCGAACCGGGGCGGATGGACCGCTCCGACATCGTGCGGCTGCTCGAGGGCAAACACCTGCTCCCGGCGATCTTCTTCATCTTCAGCCGAGTCGGCTGCGACCAGGCGGTCCGCCAGGTACTGCGGGCCGGCGTGCGCTTGACCGACGCTCAGGAGCGCGAGGAGATCCGGCAGATCGTCGACGAGCGCTGCCGTACGCTGCTCGACGAAGACCTCGGCGTGCTCGGCTACTTCGAGTGGCTCGACGGCCTCGAGCGGGGTGTCGCCGCCCACCACGCCGGGCTGCTTCCGGCGTTCAAGGAGGTCGTCGAGGAGCTGTTTCAGAAGAAGCTCCTAAAGGCCGTCTTCGCCACGGAAACCCTGGCGCTCGGCATCAACATGCCGGCCCGTACGGTGGTGCTCGACAAGCTCGAGAAGTTCAACGGCGAGGCGAGAGTGCCGGTCACCCCGGGGGAGTACACCCAGCTGACCGGTCGGGCCGGGCGGCGCGGCATTGACATCGAGGGCCACTCGGTGATCCAGTGGGCTTCCGGACTCGACCCTCAGACGGTGGCGTCACTCGCGTCTCGACGCACCTACCCGCTCAATTCCAGCTTTAAGCCGACCTACAACATGGCCGTCAACCTGATCGACCAGTTCGGTCGGGAACGCACGCGTGAGGTCCTCGAGTCCTCGTTTGCCCAGTTCCAGGCCGATCGGGCGGTCGTCGACCTGGCACGCAGAGTGCGCCAACAGGAAGAGTCACTGACCGGGTTCGCACAATCCATGGTCTGCCACCTGGGCGACTTCACCGAATACTCCGCCATCCGTCGCAATCTCACCGACGTCGAGCGCCAAAATGCGGCGGGGGAGACCGGCGCCCGTGCGGCGCGCGAGCGCCGCCAGCGCGAACTCGGCAGCCTGCGTAAGCGCATGCGCGAGCATCCGTGCCATAGCTGCCCTGAGCGCGAGCAGCACGCACGGTGGGCACAGCGCTGGTGGACGCTGAGGCGAGACACGGATACCCTCACCCAGCAGATTACGACACGCACCGGCGCCGTCGCACGCGTCTTCGACCGGGTGACCGAAGTTCTCATGGGCTACGGCTATCTCCTCGAGAACCCCGACGGCACGGCCACGCTCAGCCCGAGCGGCCTGATCCTGCGGCGCATCTACGCGGACCGTGACCTCCTGGTAGCGGAATCGCTGCGCCGGGGCCTGTGGAACGACCTCGACCCAGCGGGTCTCGCCGCCATGGCCTGCGCTCTCGTTTTCGAACCCCGCCGCGAAGAGGGTTTGATCGACGAACGCTACCTGCCCAAGGGCGCCTTCCGCGAGGCCCTGCACGAGACCCAGGAGTTGTGGAGCCGCCTCGATGATCTCGAACGCGATCACAAGCTTCCCGGCAGCAACCCCCTCGCGGTGGGACTCAGCCTGGCGATATGGAAGTGGGCGCGAGCCGGTTCGCTCATCGACGTCCTGGATGAGGCCGAGATGGCGGCGGGCGACTTCGTGCGCTGGACGAAGCAGACCATCGACCTTCTGGATCAGCTCTCGGTCGTGGCCGACGACCCCGTCGGCCGCACCGCTCGCAAGGCCATGGATGCGATCCGCCGTGGGATCGTGGCCTACTCGTCAGTCGCCTAGGCTGATGACGTGATCTCGGGGACCCTTCGGCCATTGGCCCTCCCGTTGCCGGCCGCTATGCTGCTCGCCGCGGCGGCCGGCGCGATCTTGGACGCCGGGTTTCCCGATCGGTCGTGGTGGATTCTGGCCCTGGTCGGAGTCTTCCTGATGCTCTTCGCCTTACTGGGGCGTGGTTTCTGGTCCGGCCTGCTCATCGGGTTGGTGGCCGGATCAGCGTTCTGGTTGATCCACATCAGCTGGCTGACGCTCTATCTCGGACCTGTGCCCTGGCTGGCACTGGCCGGCTTGCAAACCATATTCTTCTGTATCAGCCTGGCGCTGATCGGTGTCGTGCTCGAAACGGGGCCGCGGGTGTGGCCGACCAGCCTGGGCCGCCTCGGCGTAGTGCCGGTGGTCGTGGCTGGGCTGTGGACGGCGCGGGAAGCACTCGCCTCGGTATGGCCGTATGGCGGATTCGCTTGGGGCAGGGTGGCCATCTCCCAGTCCGAGAGCCCGTTCAATTCACTGGTGGCCTGGGTCGGCATGTCGGGGCTCAGCTTCGTCCTGGTCTGGCTTTGCGCCCTGGCTCTGCAGTTGCTCCGCGAAACCCCGGTGCGACTCACCGTGCGCTCAGGCATCGCCGCAGGGACGATCGCGGTCGTATTGGTCGTACCGGCCTGGCCGACGGTACAGACGGGGGAGGTGCGTCTGGCTGCCATCCAGGGTGCATCGGATGCCGGTCTGTTCGCGCGCTACTCACCGGGGCAGATCCTGGCGGATCACACTTCGGCGACCTTGGCCGTCATCGACGAGGAGGTCGACTTCGTCGTGTGGCCGGAGAACGCCAGCGACATCGACCCCCTTCGTTCAACGGATGCCGCCAAGAACCTGGACTTCCTCAGCCGCCGGATGGGCGTCCCGATCATCGCGGGAGCGATAACGCAGCGGAACAACAAGATCTACAACAGCTCTCTGCTGTGGCAGGAGGGGGAGGGCGCCGTCGACATCTACGACAAGGTGCATCCGGTGCCCTTCGCGGAGTACATGCCGGACCGTGCGTTCTGGCGGCCATTTGCTCCCGAGCTGATCGACCTGGTCGCGCGCGACTACGCCATCGGCACCCGGGACAACGTTTTCGACATCAACGGGATCGTGGCGGGACTCGCCATCTGCTTCGATATCGCCGACGACCAGCTCGTTCAGGAAATGGTCGACGACAAAGCCGAGATCATCCTTGCCCAGACGAACAACGCCGACTTCGGCCGCACCGACGAGAGCGTGCAGCAGTTGGCCATCGCGCGACTCCGAGCCATCGAAGCCGGGCGCACGGTCGTGAATATCTCCACCGTGGGCACCAGCGCCATCATCACGCCGGATGGTGCCACGCTCGACAGTCTGCCGACCTGGCTGCCCGGAGCGATGGTGCAGTCAGTTCCCCTGAGCGACACGGTCACCCCCGCGATGGCTGCGGGACGGGTAATCGAGTGGCTGGTGTGCGGCCTCGGCCTTGCCGGGTTTGTACTGTGCTCTCGTAACGCGCTACGCGCCCGACGGAATCGGGCGCGTGGCATGTGATCCTGATCAGTTCAGCGGCACGAAAAAGAACCGATCAGGCGCCGATCTTCTGCTGTCCGCGACGCTCCCGCAGGAACGTCAGCCGTTCCTCAAGGAGTTCCTCGAGCTCGGCCCGGGTGCGTCGCTCCAGGAGCATGTCCCAATGCGTACGCGGTACTTTCTCGTCGGAATGGTCAACTATCACCGGTTTGGAGTCAACCAACCGGGTTGCTGTCTGTGAACAGAAGCGACATTCCCATTCGTCAGGAGCTTCCGCCTCTGCCGAGAAGATCATGACCGTCTCCCGTGCGCACGTCGCACACAGATACGTGTGACTAACTCGTGGTGAAAAGGTTACGCCCTCTTCGCTCTGAAGGCTTTGTGCGCCTAACCTCATGCCACGCAAACTGCGATCCGCCATCGTATGGTCTCCTCTCGCGATACAGCTTCTAGGTATAAACCATCAAGCTGGACGTTATCTTTCCGTTATGTGACTTCTCGGAGCGAACTCTCAGGCTCGCGCCGCGATGATCGCCACGGCCAGGTCGCACCGGTCGGTGACGATCCCGTCGACACCGAGGTCCAGGAGCCGGATCATGGACTCCGCATCGTTGATGGTCCAGACATGCACCTCCACCTCGGCCGCGTGCATGCCGCGAATGAAGCGGGGAGTGAGGATGCGAAGGAAACGAACCGACTCCGGCACCTGCACGGCGGCAAAGCTCCTCAGGGAGTGCCGAACCGGAGCGGCAAGGCCCAGTTCGGCGGCCAAAACGGCGCGCATCAAGACCGACGCGGATGCCGATGTGGCCACCCCGGGGAGCAGCGCAGCCGTGCGGCGACGGCGGTTCTCGGAGAAAGAGGTGATCAGCACCCGGTCGATGGCGCCGGCGTCCCGGACCGCCGCGGCCGTGGCCTCGACGGCGGCCAATGATTTGACGTCGATGTTGAACCGGGCCTCCGGGAAGACGTCAAGTCCCTCGCGAAGGGACGCGAAGGATTGCCCCTGACCGAGTCCGACCCGGCGCAGCTCGCCCATGGTGAGCTGATCGAGGCGAATGCGGGTTCCGGCCACGTCGTGTTCAGCGTCGTGGCTGAGCACGGCGATTCCGTCGTCCGTGGCGTGGACATCCGTCTCGATGTGGGTCGCGCCGACCGCGAGCGCGTGCCGGAACGCCAGCAGGGTGTTCTCCGGTGCATCAAGGGAGAGGCCGCGATGGGCGAAAACGCGCGGCCCGACCCCCTCGAGGTACATCGCCGCCTACGCCTCCGGGACGGCGGGGGGCCGGCCGGCCGGCCCGGCCGGCCCGGCCTGCCCGGTCTGCCCGGTCTGCGCGGTCTGCGCGGTCTGCGCGGTCTGCGCGGGGGCGGCCGAGCCGCCGACGGCATGGCCGAACGCCGCCCCGATGCCGTTCATCGCGGCGGTGAGTTCGCTGGGCACGATCCACAACTTGTTCGCACTGCCCTCCGCGAGCTTGGGGAGGGTCAGAAGGTACTGATAGGCCAGGAGCTTCGGATCCGGGTCACCGTCGTGGATCGCCCTGAATACCGTGGTGATGGCCTCCGCCTCACCCTGGGCGCGCAGAACGGCTGCCTTCGCGTCACCCTCCGCCGACAGGATGGCGGCCTGCCGAGCTCCCTCGGCCGTCAGAATCGCCGACTGCTTCGTGCCCTCGGCGGTCAGGATGACCGCGCGGCGGTCACGCTCGGCGCGCATCTGCTTCTCCATCGAATCCTGGATGGACAGGGGCGGGTCGATCGCCTTCAGCTCCACCCGTCCGACTCGGATACCCCACTTGCCGGTCGCCTCGTCCAGCACGATCCGTAGTTGCCCGTTGATATTGTCGCGGCTGGTCAGCGCCTCTTCAAGGTTGAGGCCACCGACCACATTGCGCAGGGTCGTCGTCGTGAGCTGCTCGACCGCGCCCAGGTAATTCGCGATTTCGTAGGTGGCGGCACGTGCATCCGTGACCTGAAAATAGACCACGGTGTCAATGGACACCACGAGATTGTCCTCCGTGATCACCGGCTGCGGGGGGAAGGAAACGACCTGTTCGCGCATGTCCAGCAAGGGTCGCACCCGGTCGATGAAGGGAACCAGGATGTTCAGGCCCGGCTCGAGCGTCTTGTGATACTTGCCCAGACGCTCGACGACGCCGGCGTTGGCCTGCGGGATGATCTTGATGGCCCGGACTAGAACGACGACGACGAACACCCCGAGTACCAAGAGGAGGGCGGCAATGAAGATTTGCCCAATGAATTCACCGGTGGAGAGCACTATGTGATGTTCCTTTCCGAGGGATGAACGACGGCGGTGGAGCCTTCGATCGCGGTCACGCGAACAATCTCACCGGGTTCGGCGGATTGCGTGTCGGTGTCGGGGGAGAGGCGGGCTGTCCAGGTTTCGCCGTTGGCCAGTTTGACCATTCCACCCGAGGGGCGAACGGTGGACAGTACTTGTGCGGTCATGCCGAGCAGTGCGGCGACATTGCTCGGTGTGTGATCGGCACCCTTCCTCATCAGCCGCAGGAGAACCGGGCGTATGAGCAGGATGAGGAGCACGGATACCACGGCGGCCGTGACGATCTGGAGCCACCACACGGCTCCCAGCAGGTTCGCCCCCAGGCCGGCCAGGCTTCCGACAGCAATCATCAGAAAGGTGAACTCGAGCGACAGCAGCTCGATGATCACGCAGACGAGGATGAAGACGAGCCACACGATCCACAAGTAGTCGGTCAGATCAGCCATCAATTTTGGAGCCTCTCACGTGACGTTTCCCTATCGAAGCTATCACCTGCTCGTTGGCCGGAGTCGAGACTGGCCGAGGCTGAGTCCCGCCGCTCATGTTGGTAGGGTTGGGCGTTGTGACTACTGCACCCAAAAATCCCCTCGACGCCGGCTCTCTCATCGGCAAACGCGCCCTGGTCACGGGGTCGTCCCGTGGTGTCGGAGCGGCCACCGTCGGCCTCCTCGCCGAGGCGGGCGCCAGCGTCGCGATCAACTTCCGTAACAAGGAGGCACGGGCGATCAAGGTCGCCGATGCGATCCGCGCCGCAGGTGGCACGGCAATCACGGTCGGTGCAGATCTGACGGATGCTGCATCCGTCGAGTCCATGTTCGAAACCATCCGTGCGGAGTTCGGCGGCCTCGACATCCTCGTCATGAACGCCTCCGGTGGCATGGAAAGCGGCATGGCCGAGGATTACGCCATGCAGCTGAACCGGGACGCCCAGGTCAACCTGCTGCACGCGGCACGGCCCTTGCTCGCTCCGGGTGCCCGCGTGGTGTTCGTCACCAGCCACCAGGCCCACTTCGTCGAGACCACGACCACCATGGCCGAATACGAGCCGGTCGCCCGGAGCAAGCGCGCCGGCGAGGACGCACTGCGCGCCCTCATCCCCGAGTTCGCCGAGGCCGGCATCGGTTTCGTCGTTGTCTCCGGCGACATCATTGAGGGCACGGTCACCGCCGTCCTGCTCGAGCGAGCCAGCCCGGGCACCATGACCGCGCGTAAGGATGCCGCCGGCCGGTTGTACAACGTCAGCGAATTCGGCGCCGAGGTTGCGTTGGCGGCCGTCGAGGCCGTGCCGGAGAACAACACCAGGTACGTCGGGGACATCGCGGACTACGTCGGCGAAGCCGCCAGTCGAAACTGACGTCGCGGGCAGCACGTGCAGTGCGGCCTGGCGAATGCCGTGCGGCCGCGCCGAGCGGCTACGCCGTATCGGGTGTCGCCGACCGGCCCCGGCCGAACATGAAGGCCTGCGCCAGTTGGATGATCCCGGACAGAACGAGGAACACTCCGCCGATCGTGACCAGAATGGTGACCGACTCGACGGGGGAGAAGAGCACCACGACGCCGGTCACGACGGCGATGGCGCCGAAGACCGCACCGAACCACCTGCTGGAGTCCCGAGCCGTCTCGACCAATCCGGCCACGCCTTCCACGATCCAGGAGATCCCGATGAGCATCCCGAGCACTGCCAGGATGTCCAAAGGGTTTCTGATTGCCATGATATCGCCCACGATCAGCAGCACGCCGAGCAGGATGTTCACAACCCGGCTACCGCCGGACGCACCCTGTGTGAATAATCCTCGGCCTACGTGAACAATGCCGCTGATCAAAAAGTACAGGCCGAACAGGATCTTGAGGGAGCCGACGGTGGCGTCCGGCCAGGACAGGATCAGGACGCCGACGACCAGGGCCAGCAGGCCGGTGCCAGCGATGGCCAGGCGCACACCGGTGATTTCTGACGTGCTGAGCGCTCTCTAATCCAACGACAGATCGAAGGCCGTAACGGTAGTGGGCATTTCAGCTGCCTCTCGGATTCTGGGAACGTGCCGTGCCGCACAAAGTAGTCGAGTCCGGCCAACACGTCCAGACCTCTCCACTGGTTGACCGATAATGCACATTATGTCAGCACAGACGATGCTTTCGCCTGACCAGGTGAGGCATAGGATCACTTCCGAAGCGTCATGCATCGTGCCGGAATGTGTCCAGCGGTGGATTAGGACCCTTGTGCAGACATTTGGCGACGGTTAGCCGAACCGCCGCCGCCGGACTCATTCTGGGCGGTCGATTTCCTTGTCGGTGTTCTCCGGTTCGTGCGGGCGCAGGACCATCCCGAATTCGTTCACGGGCAGGAACGCGTCCCGGTCCCACGCGCCCGGATGCGGCACGGGGCACGTAAGGATAGTGTCATGGGCGCCGCGCTCGATCAAATGTGCACGCATGGTCTGCCCACAGACCGGGCATTCCTTCAGATCAGTCGGCACGTCCGTATCCGCGAATCGCGGATCCACTCGGTCGGAGTGGCGAGTAGGACTGCTCACCGGCGGTTCCCTGTCTTTGTCCATGTGCTCAGACTACGCCGAGTTTCAAAATCGACCAGATGCGTGTGCTTTGCGTCTATTCTTCTCCGAAGCCCGATTCCAGAAGGTCTCCCAGAGCGGCTACGGCTGCCGCTCCGGCCTCATCCGAGGAGGAGATCTTCGCGGTCATGCCGCGGATGAGTCCGAGTGACATCACGGCGAGCAGACTGGATGCATCCCTGCCGTTCACGGTGACTCGTGCCTCGAACGTATTGGCGAGCTTCACGAAGTCAGCAGCCGGTCGGGCATGCAGACCATCCTTGTTCACCAGGGTAACGGTTCGCGTGACCACCGGCGGCAGCGCTGGTTCCGCCCCAGCTGCGGAGACGGCCCCGGCTGCGGATTGCGCGGCCCGCACGACAGACTCGATGTCTCCCCCAATCTCGGCGGCGGCGGCCGCAGCCACACCCCCCTCGACCAGAGGCGCATCCACGATTCGTACTCGGGCACGCGCCGCGTCTCCGAGGAAATCCAACGCGGTTTCGGCCGTCAGGATCGCGGAGCCCAGGTCGCAGAGGAGCACGACGCCGGCGCCGGCGTCAGCCTGTGCAATGCCGCTGACCACCTTCGTGAAGCTCGTGCCGATACCCCCGTCGTCTGTCCCACCGGCCGGGACCATCCTCGTTTGGGGTGCCATCTGAGTTGCCAGATCGAGGAGACCGTCGGCGATCTTCGAGCTGTGGGAGATGAAAACGAGGCCGACAAGCCCCTCTGTGGCGGTCATTTCAGGCGGTCGCTGCGGTGTCGGCAGCTGCTCGCAACAGCAGGGCCGAAGACTGCGCTCCCGGGTCGCGGTGACCGATGGCCCGTTCGCCGAGGTAGCTAGCCCGTCCCTTGCGCGCAACCCAGGGTTCCGTCGCCTCTGCCCCTGCCTCGGCGGCAGCTGCCGCCGCCATCAAAATCGCCAGGTCGTTCGCACCGTCGGCACGGGCTGCTTCGGCGGCGTCGACCGCCGGAGTCCAGGCATCGACCATGGTCTTGTCTCCGGGTTCCGCCTTGCCGCGCAGGACGATGCCGTCTCGCGCGGCCGCCAGGAATGCGACTAGAGCGGCCCCGTCAAGATCAGCCGAGCCGGTGATGGCCACGGCCGCCTTGAGGAACGCTGTTCCATACAGTGGACCCGCCGCACCGCCCACGGTTGAGATCAACGTGGTTGCGACGAGTTTGAAGACGTCCCCGGGGTTCGCCTCGGACGAAAGGTCATCGAGTTTCAACAGCACCGCCTGGAAACCGCGGTCCATGTTTTCGCCATGATCACCATCGCCGATTTCACGGTCCAGATCAATCAATTCCACACGGTGCTCATTCATTACCGCCGCGCTGGTCCTGATCCAGGCTTTCGCCCACGTGCCGTCTAGCTTCATTGGATCTCCTTCTACCGGCCTATCGTCCCCACCGTAGCGCTGCCGTCTGGACCGGCGCATCCCACAGGGCAGTCAGTTCGTCATCGAGTTTCAGCACGGTGATGGATGTTCCCTGCATCTCGAGAGACGTCGTAAAGTTCCCGACGAGTGTCCTGGATACTTCGATCCCCTGTTCGGCCAACACCTCGGCGGCCCGTCGAAACACGATGTACAGCTCGATTTGCGGTGTGCCGCCCATTCCGTTGACGAAGAGCAGCACCTCGTCCCCGGCTACGAACGGGATGTCCTCAAGGATAGGGCCGAGGAGCCGGTCGACGATGGCGTCGGCCGGCTCCAGCTTGATCCGCGCGCGCCCCGGCTCGCCGTGGATGCCGATCCCGATCTCTATCTCATCGTCGGCGAGCGTGAAGCTGCCTTCCCCGGCGTGGGGAACAACGCACGGCGTCAGCGCCACACCCATCGAACGCACACCGGAGATGACCCTCTCTGCGATCGCGGCGACAGTCTCCAGGGCGTCTCCGCGCTCAGCCGACGCTCCAGCGATCTTCTCGACCAGGACCGTTCCGGCCACGCCACGTCGCCCGGCCGTGTACAGCGAGTCCTTCACGGCGACGTCGTCGTTGACGATCACCGAGCGGACCTCGATTCCGTCCGCGGCGGCGAGGTCGGCGGCGGTCTCGAAATTCAAGACGTCCCCGGTGTAGTTCTTGACGATGTGGAGCACCCCCGCTCCCCCATCGACCGCCTTCGTCGCGGCGAGGATCGGGTCGGGTGTCGGTGAGGTGAAAACGGCCCCGGGTACGGCTGCGTCCAGCATCCCGAACCCGACGAACCCACCGTGAAGTGGCTCGTGTCCGCTTCCTCCTCCGCTGACCAGACCCACTTTCCCGGCAACGGGAGCTTCCGTGCGCACGATGTAGGTCGGTTCCGTCGAAATCCGGACGATATCGGCGTGGGCCGCGCCGAACCCGGCCACGGCCTCAGCGACGACGTTCTTGGGATCATTGACGAGTTTCTTCATGTCTCTTCCTTCGATCGAGGTGGTTGGACGGCCCGTCGACGGGCTGTTGTGGAGCGCTATGCACTTTAGGCTCAACCTACGCGCTGCCCTCGCTGCCGGTAAGGGGCGGTGAATTACGCGTCCACCGGCCCATTCCGCTGCGTTAATCGCCGCGCTATGGTAACGCCGATCGCTCACCGCTCTGGGTCGCTCCGGCATCTTCAGCCTCACCAAGAAAGGTCAACGTGGACAATATTGGAGTCGTATTCTTATCGGAAGTGCTGGGCACGGGGATACTCGTCCTCCTCGGAACCGGTGTGGTCGCCAACGTCGCGCTGGCCAAGAACAAGGGCCTCGGCGGCGGATTCCTCATGGTCACCATCGGGTGGGGTTTCGCGGTCTTCGCCGGTGTCATCGTCGCCTACAACTCTGGTGCACACCTTAACCCGGCAGTCACCCTCGGCCTGGTGACATCGGGTGCGACGGAGTTCGGTTCGGGCGTTCCCGTGAACTTCCTGTCTGTCCTCACCTACATCGCGGGTCAGCTCCTCGGCGCCTTCATCGGAGCCGTCTTTTGCTGGCTGGCCTACAAACAGCACTTCGACGCTGAGCCCAACTCCGCCAACAAACTCGGCGTCTTCTCGACCGGTCCGGCCATCCGCTCCTACGGATGGAACCTGACAACCGAGATCATCGGCACATTCGTGCTTGTCTTCGTCGTTCTGGCGTTCGGTGGCGGGCGCCAGGGCGAGAGTGGCGGACTGGCCGCGCTCGGCGCACTGCCCGTCGCGCTGCTAGTTATCGTCATCGGCACCTCGCTCGGTGGGCCGACCGGATACGCCATCAACCCGGCTCGTGACCTGGGGCCCCGCATCGCGCACTTCGTCCTGCCGATCAAGGGCAAGGGAACGTCTGATTGGGCCTATTCCTGGGTTCCTGTCGTGGGTCCGGTCATTGGCGGCATGCTCGCCGGATGGGCTTCCCTGTTCCTATTGCCCGTCCTCACGTAATCCTTCCCGCGGGCCGGTTCAGTCATTGAATCGGCCCGCGCTGTGTGGCTTCACGCAGCGGCGTGCGCCGCGTCAAGCACTGATTCTCGCAATCCAAGGAGGTATTCCAAGGCCGAAGACGTAATCGCAATCGCAATCGACCAGGGAACCACGAGTTCCCGAGCGATCATCATCGACAACGCAGGCTCGGTGATCGCGATCGGTCAGCTCGAGCACGAGCACGAGCACGAGCACGAGCACGAGCAGATCTTCCCTCGGGCCGGCTGGGTCGAGCACGACCCGATGGAAATTTGGGACAACACCCGTGAAGTGATCGGCCAGGCTTTGTCCAAGTTGAACCTGACTCGGCATGACATCGAGGCCGTGGGAATCACCAACCAGCATGAGACCGCAGTGGTCTCGGACCGCCGCACCGGGCTGCCCGTCGACAACGCGATTGTCTGGCGAGATACCCGCACCCAGCCCATCGTGGACCGTCTCGCCGACGACGACGGAGTCGAACGGTTCAAGGCCCAGGTGGGGCTCCCCCTGGCGACGTACTTCTCCGGAACGAAGATCGTCTGGATTCTCGAGGACGTGAATGTCGCGCGCGCAAGGCCGAAGCCGGCGATCTGATGTTCGGCACGACGGACTCCTGGGTGCTGTGGAACCTGACCGGCGGTCTCGAAGGCGGCGTGCACGCGACGGACGTGACCAACGCCAGCCGCACCAAGTTCATGGATCTCGAGACTCTGCAATGGGACGACGATATCCTCGCCGCCTTCGGGGAACCCAAGTCGATGCTGCCCGAGATTCGTTCGTCGTCCGAGGTCTACGGCATCGCGAGCGGCCACTGCCGGCCTTCGACCAAGGTGAGGCGAAGAATACCAACGGCACCGGTGCCTTCCTGATCTTCAACACGGGCACCGATATCATCCACTCCAAGAACGGTTTGCTCACCACGCTCGGCTACAAGCTCAGCGACGCCGAACCCCACTATGCGCTGGACGGCTCCATCGCGGTCACCGGCTCCCTCGTGCAGTGGCTGCGAGACAATCTGGGAATGATCAGTACCCCCGAGGAAATCGAGACGCTTGCCAAAACGGTCGATGACAATGGCGGCGCCTACTTCGTGCCCGCCTTCTCCGGACTCTTCGCGCCGAACTGGCGCTCGGACGCCCGTGATGCCCTCGTCGGCCTGGTCCGATTCGTGGACAAGGGCCACATCTACCGCGCCGCCCTCGAGGCGACCGCGTTTCAGACCCGGAAGGTCCTGGACGCGGTTGACGCCGACTCGGGTGTTCCATTGACCGAGCTGAAGGTTGACCGGGCATGATCGGCAACAACACGCTGATGCAGTTCCAGGCCGACATCATCGGCGTGCCAGTGGTGCGACCGGTCGTGGCCGAAACCACGGCTCTCGGCGCCGCGTACGCCGCCGGACTGGCGGTCGGGTTCTGGGGTGACCTTGACGAACTGCGGGCCAACTGGCAGGAGGACAGCCGGTGGACCCCGCAAATGGGCGAAGAAGAGCCGAACCGACAGATGCTCAACTGGAAGAAGGCCGTTACCAAGACGTTCGGCTGGGTTGACGAAGACGTCGTCTAGCTCGTCTCGTTTTGTCTGGGCCAGCCGGGTCACACCCGACTGGCCGCGACCCACTCAGCGAGCTTGGCCGTGGCCGCACCGGAGTCGACTGCCTCCGCGGCCACAATTATTTTAGTGCGAAAGCGCTCGATAATATTGACTTGAGACTGCGCGGGATCGTTTGCAAGGTCAAACGCGACCAGGCCGGCGGCCGCGTTCAGCAGGACGATGTCACGCACCGCACCGACCTCACCGGCCAGCACTGAATGAACGACGGCCGCATTGTGCTCAGCGTCCCCGCCAACGAGCTCATTGATCGAGGCCCGTCGGATTCCTAGGTCACGCGGATCGATGTCGTGCTCTGTCACCAGGCCCCGCGACACCTCCCAGACATGGCTGTGGCCCGTCGTGGTCAGCTCATCGAGACCGTCGTCACCGCGGAAGACCAGGGCCGTCGCCCCGCGTGTCTGGAATACACCCACGATGAGCGGAACTCGGTCCAGGTTTGCGACTCCCACTGCTGACGCCTCGGGACGGGCCGGATTGCACAACGGGCCGAGGTAGTTGAACACCGTGGGGATGCCGAGCTCCTTGCGCGCAAGCGCTGCGTGGCGGAACCCCGGGTGAAAAGCGGCAGCGAAGGCGAAGGTGATCCCGGCCGTATCCAGAATGGCAGCAACCTTGTCGGCAGACAGTGACAGGTCAATGCCGAGGGCAGCAAGCACGTCCGACGAACCGGACGCCGAGCTTGAGGCCCGGTTGCCGTGTTTGATCACGGGAACGCCGACCCCGGCGCAGACGATGGAGGCCATCGTCGAGATGTTGACGGTGCCGAACCGATCCCCACCAGTGCCGACGATGTCCAGGGCCATCGGGTTCACCGCCAGCGGTACGGCATGGTCGAGGATCGCATCCCGAAACCCGACGATTTCGTCCACGGTTTCGCCCTTGGCGCGCAGGGCTACGAGGAAGCCGGCCAGCTGCGCCGGAGTTGCCTCCCCCAGCATGACCTGCTCCATGCTCCACGCGGCATCGGAGACGCTGAGGTCCTTCCCCGAAAGCAGAGCACTGAGGACGTTTGGCCAGGACTGAATTTCAAGCATGGATCGATTTTAGCGAGATCGACGATCCGTCCCGAATTCGCTTCCCGGGGCGCGTTTGTTCCAATCAGGTAGTCATTCCGGTAATTGAGCGACAGGTCCGCCCCGATGACAATAACCGATACGCAAATCGGCCATAATAGAAGAGTGACGAGTCCATCAATTACCTACACGGTCAATGCGCCCGTTGTTAACCGGCCCAACAGCGTGGCTGTTGGCACAATCGTCTGGTTGGGCAGCGAAGTCATGTTCTTCGCCGGGCTCTTCGCCATCTACTTCACGCTGCGGTCGACGTCGCCTGAATTGTGGTTATTCGAGACGGAGAAGCACGGCTTCGGATTCGCCCTTGTGAACACACTGATCCTCGTGTCCTCTTCGGTGACCTGCCAGTTCGGAGTGTTTGCGGCAGAACGCCTGCAATCACGCTCGACCGGATGGAAACCGAGCCAGTGGGGCATGGTCGAGTGGTTCTTCCTCACCTACGCCCTCGGCGCCATATTCGTGTCCGGTCAGGTCTTCGAGTACGCGACTCTCGTTTCCGAGGGCGTCTCGCTTACCAGCAACGCGTACGGATCCGCATTCTACCTCACCACCGGTTTCCACGGTATTCACGTGACTGCCGGCCTGATCGCGTTCCTGCTCGTCATCGGGCGCGCCTTCGCGGTCAAGAACTTCGGTCACAAGGAAGCAACGAGCGCCATCGTCGTGTCGTACTACTGGCACTTCGTCGACGTTGTCTGGATCGGGCTGTTCCTCGTCATTTACGTTCTTAAATAGAAAGTCGGAGTGGACACCACGTATGACCACGATTAGCACACCGAAGCAGTCCGACGGTCGCAAAGCCGGCCGTCGCAGCCCGCTTGCCAGCGTCGCCCTCATCGCGATCGGACTCCTCTTCACCGGGGGCGCATACGCGGCTTTCAGCACGAGCACGGCCAGTGCGGAGACGAACGCTGCGTCGCAGCAAACCGTCGGCGAAGGGCAGAAACTCTTTGCGGCCAACTGCGCCACCTGTCACGGATTGGAAGCAGCGGGCACCAATGCTGGCCCCAGCCTGATCGGCGTCGGCGCTGCATCGGTCGACTTCCAGGTGGGCACCGGACGCATGCCGATGCAGTTGAACGGACCGCAGGCTGAGAAGAAGGCGGTCCAGTTCACAGACGAGCAGATCGTGTCGCTCGCCGCTTACGTGGCGTCCCTTGCGCCGGGTCCGGCACTTCCGGATCCGTCTCTCCTCGACGCCGAGGGCGATGCCGCCAAGGGCGCCGAGTTGTTCCGCATCAACTGCGCAATGTGCCACAACGTCGCCGGCGCCGGTGGTGCCCTCACTCAGGGCAAGTATGCGCCTGCCCTGGCCGGGGTTACGGAGAAGCACATCTACGAGGCCATGGTCACCGGCCCGCAGAACATGCCCGTGTTCAACGACATGAACATTTCCCCGGAGAGCAAGCGGGACATCATTACGTACCTCAAGTACCTGGACAACAACCCGTCCCCCGGTGGATTCGCTCTGGGCGCCCTCGGACCGGTCTCGGAAGGTCTTTTCCTCTGGATCTTCGGTCTTGGGTCGATCGTTGCCCTGACGGTGTGGATCACCGCCAAGTCGAACTGATCACCGACCAGGTCTGACACAAACTGTTTTATGAGAATTCCGATGAAGGAGAACAATGGCCAAGGACGATAACAGCGGGAAGGACTTGACCGCTGCTGACTCGTCGAGCGTCGGGCATGAGGGGGCTCCCGCAGGCACCGCCGTCGTCGTACGGGATGCCGTGGCCAATCCGGGTCTCCCCCCGCACCGACCGCGCGTCACCGACCTCAACCCCAGCGCGGAGCGTCGCGCCGAGCGAACCGTCTACACGCTCTTTTACCTGTCGATCGTGGGCAGTGTGTTCGCGATCGTGGCGTATATGGTCTTCCCGATCATCCCTGAGGAACCGGATTCGGTTCGTCTGAACAACCTCTTCATTGGTCTCGGCCTCACTCTCGCCCTGCTGGCGATCGGCATCGGCGCCGTGCACTGGGGCAAGGCGCTCATGTTCGACCACGAAGGCGTCGACGAGCGCCACCCGGTGCGGGGGTCGGACGAGACCCGCGAACGCGCGGTCGAGATCTTTCACGAGGCCAATGTTGAATCGGGCATCGGTCGCCGTACGCTCATCCGAAACAGCCTCATCGGTGCCTTGATCGCCTTTCCGCTGCCGGCCGTCGTGCTGTTTCGCGGCTTGGGCCCGCAGGACACCAATCCGGCTGCAGCTCTCGAACACACCATGTGGAAGAAGGGCACCAGGCTCGCGATCGACCCCACGGGCACACCGATCAAGGCCTCCGACGTCACCCTCGGCTCGGCCTTCCACGTGATTCCCGAAGGACTGCAGGACCTCGGCCACGGCAAACTCGAAGAGAAGGCCAAGGCCGCAGTTCTTCTGATGAGGCTGAAGCCGGAAGACATCAATGAGCCCGCCGACAAGAAGGACTGGTCGTACGACGGCATTGTCGCCTACTCAAAGATCTGCACGCACGTCGGATGCCCGGTCGCGCTTTATGAACAGCAGACCCACACGCTCCTGTGCCCCTGTCACCAGTCGCAGTTCGATGTGACGAACCAGTGCGAAGTCATCTTCGGACCGGCCAAGCGCCCGTTGCCGCAGCTGCCCATCACGGTAGACTCCGAGGGATATCTCATTGCACAAAGCGATTTCACTGAACCCGTCGGACCGAGCTTCTGGGAGCGGAATTGAGCACTACAACTACGACTACTGACTTGGTCGAAACAAAGAAGTCCGGTGGCCTCACCGGGGCCGCCGCGAACTACATCGACGAACGCACCAGCATTTCGACCGCAGTTAAGGAACTGGGTCGCAAGATCTTCCCCGACCACTGGTCTTTCCTGCTCGGTGAGGTTGCCCTCTACAGCTTCGTCATCATCCTGTTGTCCGGTTCGTTCCTCACGTTCTTCTTCAGCGCTTCGATGACGCCGGTGGAGTACGACGGTTCGTACATGCCACTCAAGGGTGTGGAGATGTCTGCCGCGATGGCATCCTCCCTGGACATCTCCTTTGATATTCGTGGCGGGCTCCTCATGCGCCAGGTCCACCACTGGGCAGCACTGCTCTTCGTGGCTGCAATCGGCTTGCACATGCTCCGCATCTACTTCACCGGTGCGTTCCGCAAGCCGCGCGAGCTCAACTGGGTCATCGGGTTTGTTCTGTTCATCCTGGCCATGGCCGAAGGATTCACCGGGTACTCCCTCCCCGACGACCTGCTCTCCGGAAACGGCTTGCGTATCATCGACGGAATGGTCAAGGGCATCCCGCTGGTCGGAACCTGGATTTCGTTCCTCCTCTTTGGCGGAGAGTTCCCGGGCGAGGCGATCGTTGGACGCTTGTACTCCCTCCACATTCTGCTGCTGCCGGCCATTATCGTGGCTTTGATCGCGATGCACCTGCTCTTCGTCGTCGTACACAAGCACACGCAGTACCCCGGTGCCGGACGCACCAACCAGAATGTAGTCGGCTACCCGGTTCTTCCCGTGTACGCGGCCAAGGCCGGTGGCTTCTTCTTCATCGTCTTCGGCATCGTGATGCTGATGGCGTCGCTGTTTACAATCAACCCCATCTGGAACTACGGTCCCTACGATCCCTCCCCCGTTTCGGCCGGAACACAGCCGGACTGGTACATCGGTTTCGCTGACGGCGCCCTGCGCCTGATCCCGCCGGGACTCGAGATGGTCTGGCTGGATCGCACCTGGTCCTTCAACATCCTGATCCCGTTGGTTTCGCTGGGCCTGTTCATCCTGGTCGTGCTTATCTACCCGTTCATCGAGGGGTGGGTCACCGGAGACAAGCGTGAGCACCACATCCTCGACCGTCCCCGGAACGCCCCGACACGCACCGCGATCGGTGCCGCCGGAGTCACGTTCTACGCGGCGCTGTGGGCCACGGCCTCCTCGGACATCATCGCAACGCACTTCAAGGTGACGATGGAAGGCGTGATCCACACCATGCAGTTCCTGGTGATTGTGGGGCCCTTCATCGCCTTCTTCGTGACGAAACGTATCTGCCTGGCTTTGCAGAAAAAGGACCGTGAGATCGTTCTGCACGGTTACGAGTCCGGGCGTATCGTGCGTCTACCCGGTGGCGAGTACATCGAGGTTCACCAGCCCGTTGATGAATACGAGCGCTGGAAGCTGGTCAGCTACAACGACTATAAGCCGCTCATGATCCGCCCGAACGCCAAGGGCAAAATCACGGTGGGCCAAAAGGCTCGTGCCGGACTGTCCCGCTGGTTCTTCGAGGACCGGATCGAACCGGTATCGACCACTGAACTCGTACGGACGCACGACCACCACCACTAGGCTCCGGCCGCGAACACAGAACGGGCATCGATGTCCCTCCAGACCCTGTCGGAGTGGCTTCGGTGCCCGAACTGTTTTCTTCCGCTTTCCCCCGCCGAGCCGCTGACGCTGCGCTGCGGGGCCGGTCACTCCTTCGACGTGAACAAGCGCGGATACGTGTCACTGGCAGGCGGTTCGCGCCGGCTGATCGGCGATAGCGTCGCGATGGTCGACGCGAGAGCACTTTTCCTCGAGACCGGCTGGTACGAGCCGCTGCGCAGCCGCCTTGCTGAGAGGGTGGCGGCTGAGAACCCCTCCCGGGTCATGGACATCGGCTGTGGAACCGGATACTACTTGCAGGGGGTTTTCGCGCTCTGTCCAGATGCGCGCGCCCTGGGAATAGACCTTTCCCCCGTGGCGGTCGGGCGCACAGTGAGCGGCCGGGACAACATCGACGGGCTCGTGGCGGATGTCTGGTCCCCGCTGCCGGTGCGGGACGCATCAGCAGATGTACTCCTTAACGTATTCGCTCCCCGGAACCCGTCTGAATTTCACCGGGTCCTGCGCGAAGACGGTCTGCTCGTCGTCGTCGTGCCGCACGCGTCCCACCTGCAGGAGCTCAGGGCGTCCGGTCTGGCGTTGGACGTGCCCGCGAACAAAGGCGAGCACCTGTCCGAGGCGCTGTCCCCCGCCTTCGAACTGGAAACACGGGACGAGTTGTCGTCTTCGCTGCGCCTCAACCCGGCCCAGACATCCGCTCTGATCGGGATGGGTCCGTCAGCTCACCACACGGATTTCGACGCGCTGACGGTCCATCTCAGCGGCGTGCAGACCGTCACGGCGTCCTTCGAGTTACTCGGCTACCGTCGCATCACGATCTGAAGCCCGGCAGCCACGCGTAGCGTCCCACGACCTGAGCGAATTCGACGGAGATTCTGTCAGAATCGCACCTCGACGGGCCGGAAAGACGCGTATACCGGAGAATCTCCGTCGAATTCGTTCGAGGCCGTGCGGGCGGGAACTGTGGATCAGGCTGCGTGGACCTGGGAAATTGCCCGAACGTGTCACTCCGAAGCGATGTGCCGGGCATGAACACAGGCGGCGCCCAGAACCTGGGTTCTGGACGCCGCCGCTTGTGCCCGAAGCACGTATTCGGTTCGGATCAGCGAGCGAAATTGCCCCGATAGTACTCGTATACCCAGCCGACGAGGCAGATGACCCCGATGCCCAACGCGATGATCGAGATCCACACGCCGACAGCCAGCCCCATGAAGAGCAGAGCAGCACTGGCAGCCAAGAGGATGGGCCACCAGCTCCACGGGCTGTAGAAACCAACCTCCGGGTCGCCGTCGTCGATATTCGCGTCAAGACGATCTTCAGGAAGCTCGCCACCCTGAGCACTGTGCACCCGGCTCAGGTAGAACGCGACGAAGCTGAAGAAGATCGCGCACAGGCCGAGTGTGAACGTCCCCGCCCACTCGATCTTGTTCTGGTTAGGGTCAAGAAGACCCCAGACCACATAGGCCGTCGTGACCACCACGAAGAACCCGCTCAGAACCCAAAGGAGATTGACGTTGGCTCTCATTTACTTCGTCCTTTTCGACGCTACGTCGTACGTGGGGGCATCCGGGGCGTCCTTCGCCGGCCCGATTCCGACTGTCATGGGCGCCTCCGGGTGGTTCAGGTCAAACGCGGGGCGCTCGGACCGGATGCGCGGGATGGAGGTGAAGTTGTGGCGCGGCGGCGGGCAGGAGGTAGCCCACTCGAGCGAGCCGCCGTGGCCCCACGGGTCGTTCACGGTGACCTGCGGTGCCTTACGGGCGGTGATATAGACGTTCAGGAAGAACGGGATCATCGAGATCGCGAGAATGACCGAACCGACCGTGGACAACTGGTTCATCCAGGTGAAGCCGTCTTCGGGCAGGTACGACGCGTACCGACGCGGCATGCCGACGACGCCCAGCCAGTGCTGCACCAGGAAGGTGGTGTGGAAACCGATGAAGAGGAACCAGAAGTGCCACTTGCCGAGGCTCTCATTGAGCATCTTGCCGGTCCACTTCGGCCACCAGAAGTAGAACCCGCTGAACATCGCGAATACCACGGTTCCAAAGATGACGTAGTGGAAGTGCGCGACGACGAAATAGGTGTCCGAGACGTGGAAGTCGAGCGGCGGCGAGGCAAGGATGACGCCGGTGAGGCCACCGAAGGTGAAGGTGACCAGGAAGCCGAGGGCCCACAACATGGGCGTTTCGAAGGTCAGCGAGCCACGCCACATGGTGCCGATCCAGTTGAAGATCTTCACCCCGGTCGGAACGGCGATCAGCATGGTCATCAGGGAGAAGAACGGCAGCAGGACAGAGCCGGTGACGTACATGTGGTGCGCCCAGACCGCCACGGACAGCGCCGCGATGGAGATGGTCGCGTAGATGAGGGTCTTGTATCCAAAGATCGGCTTGCGGCTGAAGACCGGGAAGACTTCCGAAACGATGCCGAAGAACGGCAGCGCGATGATGTACACCTCAGGGTGACCGAAGAACCAGAACAGGTGCTGCCACAGGATGGCTCCACCGTTGGCCGGATCGTAGATGTGCGAGAGGAAAATGCGGTCGGACGCGGCGGCCAGAAGGGCTGCGGCGAGAACGGGGAAGGCCATCAGGATGAGGATCGACGTGACCATGGTGTTCCACGTGAAGATCGGCATCCGGAACATGGTCATTCCGGGGGCGCGCATCGTGATTACCGTGGTGATGAAGTTCACGGCGCCGAGAATGGTGCCGAAGCCGCTCAGCCCGAGCCCGACCATCCACAGGTTGCCACCGACGCCTGGGGAGAACGTCGTACTGGCCAGAGGCTGATAGGCGAACCAGCCGAAGGATGCGGCACCCTGCGGAGTGAGGAATCCACCGACGGCGACGAGACTGCCGAAGAAGAAGGCCCAGAAGGAAAAGGCGTTCAACCGGGGGAAGGCCACGTCGGGGGCGCCGATCTGCAGCGGCATGAGGGAGTTGGCGAACCCGAAGAACAACGGCGTAGCGAACATCAGCAGCATGATCGTGCCGTGCATTGTGAAGAGCTGGTTGTACTGCTCCTTCGTCTGGACGACCTCGAGGCCGGGGGCGAAAAGCTGTGCGCGGATAACCAGTGCCATGACACCGGCAAGACAGAAGTAGACGAACGACGTGATCAGGTACATGTACCCGATGACTTTGTGGTCAGTGGAGGTGATCCACCGGACGATGACGTTGCCCTTGCGCTCGACACCGGTGGGCCGACGCGGGGCAGTGGGGGCTGCCGGCGCGGAAGGTGCCGTAGTGGTAGTAGTAGTCATGGACTAGTTGCCCTCCTGCTCGGTTGGTGCTGTCGTTCCTGGCAGATTTTGGTTGCGTGCGTAATCGAGGCCGAGCTGGCCGTCGTTGCCTGCAGCACGCAGGGAGTCGATGTACGACTCGTAGTCTGCCTCGGACACGACCTCGACCGTGAAGAGCATCAGCGAGTGATTCTCGCCGCACAGTTCGGCACACTTTCCGTCATAGGTGCCGATGCGCTCCGGGATGATCGACATGTAGTTGGTCTTGCCGGGGATCATGTCTTTTTTGTACAGGAAGTCAACGACCCAGAATGAGTGGATGACGTCGCGGGCGTCGAGCGCCAGTTCAACCTTCTGGCCGACCGGCAGGACGAGCGTGGGGATCTCAGACTGAACCAGCGAACCGGCGGGGCCGTCGACGTCGGGCTGGCCCTGGATGCCGGCACTGTAGACGTCTTCGTTGACGTAGTTGAAGTCCCAAGCCCACTGCTTGCCGATGACCTGGATTTTGACCTCCGGCTCATCGAAACGAGCCTCGATCTCTGCCTGGTCCCGCGCGGTGAAGGCGAAGAAGCCGACCACGAGAATAAGGGGAACGACCGTGTAGAAAATCTCGATCGGCATGTTGTAACGAAGCTGCACCGGAAGGCCGGTCTGACCCTTGCGGCGGCGGTAGACAACGACGGCCCAGATGATGAGCCCCCAGGTGATGAGCCCCACAATCATCAGAACGATCCACGACGTGGTCCACAGCCCGGAGATGCGCTCCGTCTGGTTGGTTACCGCCGGCTCACCCTCGATGAAGCCGGGGAGGTAGCCATGAAGCTGGGCTTGCGAGCAACCTGCGAGAACGAGGGCCAACGACGCTGCGATCGGAATTGCAGCCCATCGGAGACGATGGTTTTTGCGCACCAGTAACCTTTCGGTGAGACTCGACGACACTTAACTGGAAGTGCTTCTATAGACTTCCAGCCTACTGCGGGTGGCACGTTCCGTTGTGCAAGAACCGGCCTCCGAGATAACGAATTCGCCGCCAGTCATAGTATTTGCGGTGATACGAGCCCGTCGCGCTTTGTCTGGCGCCGGTGGGTCAGCTGAAGGAATCTCCACATGCGCAGCTTCCGCCGGCGTTCGGATTGTCGATCGTGAACCCCTGCTTTTGGATGGTGTCCTCGAAGTCGATGGATGCCCCGTCCAGGTAGGGGACACTCATTTTGTCAACGACGATCTCTACCCCATCGAAGTCGACGAGAGCGTCACCGTCGAGTAGCCTCTCGTCGAAGTAGAGCTGGTAGATGAGGCCGGAGCAGCCGCCGGGTTGAACGGCAACGCGCAGGCGAAGGTCCTCGCGGCCTTCCTGGGCGAGCAGGGTGCGTACCTTGTCAGCGGCGGTGGCGCTCAGGCCAACGCCATGGGCGGCTGTGCTGGCGACGACTGTGTCGGTCATGGTGCTCCTCAGTGTTCGAGTCGTTTTCACACGGTTTTTCGCGGCGGCTGGATGTCCGGTGGTGGCCACGAAGATTGTACCGACCACAACCGGGAATACACCCTCTGCATTCCCGGATTTCTGCGCTCTCGGTCGGGTCAGCTCCCGGTGCGCTGATTCAGACGGCCGAGTAGGAAGGCCTCACTGAGGATGGCCCGCTTGAACACTCCGAGATGCAGAGATTCGTTGGGGCTGTGCGCCCTGGAATCCGGGTCCTCGACCCCGGTGACCAAGATCTGAGCATCCGGAAACACCCGCACCAGGTCGGCGATGAAGGGGATGGACCCGCCGACGCCGATGTCCACCGGGCTTTCGCCCCAGGCTTCGGCCATGGCGCTCCGCATCTCAGCGACGGCCCAGCCGCCCGTGTCGACCAGGAAGGCCTCCCCCGTGTCGACGTCATCGATGTCGATTCGGGCGCCGAATGGAGCCTTGGCGTGCAGATGCGCCTCGAGCGCACGGAACGCTTCGTCCGCCGACTGACCGGGAGCGATCCGGGTGCTTAGGCGAACGGTGACGGCCGGGGTGAGCGTGTTCGACGCGTTGGCCACGGACGGCGCGTCGATCCCGGTGATTGTGATGGCCGGCTGGGACCAGATCCGGCTGAGCACCGAGCCGTGACCGATCGGGCCGACGCCGTCGGTGAGCCCGGTTTCCAGGCGGAGCTGCTCCACCGAGTAGTCCGGAGTCGGAACATCGATGCTCGTCAGCCCGCGGACCGCGACGGCGCCGTCGTCGGCGTACAGGCTGTCGAGCAGACGAACGACGGCCATCATTGCGTCGGGAACCGCTCCCCCGAACATGCCCGAGTGCGACGCGTGGTCAAGGGTGCGTACCGTCAGTCGGAACGTGACATTGCCGCGCAGCGCCGTGGTCAGTGCGGGGGTGTTGATGTCCCAATTGTTCGAATCTGCGACGACGATGGCGTCCGCGCGCAGGGACTCCCGGTTCTCCTCCAGGAAGGTGGTGAAGGACCGGCTGCCGAACTCTTCCTCGCCTTCGATGAAGAGCGCCAGGCCGAGGTCGAAATCGGGTCCTTCTGCTTCCACGAGAGCTCGGATCGACGCGATGTGGGCCATGACTCCCGCCTTGTCGTCCGCCGCACCGCGTCCGTAGAGGCGGTCGCCACGCACGGTCGGTTCGAACGGGTTGGAGTCCCAGTCCGCATCCTGGCCGGGGGGTTGCACATCGTGGTGCGCATAGAGCAGAACCGTCGGGCGCCCGTTGCGTGCCGCGCGCGTGGCCAAAACGGCCGGATGGCCGAGTTCGGCACCGCCCGGGATCCCGGCTCGCTTGATCTCGACCGATTCGAACACCCCGAGGTCGCGGACCAGGACCGCGACGGCATCCGCGCTGGTGGCCACCTGAAGTGCGTCGAAGGCATCCCAGGAGACGGAGGGAATCCGCACCAGGGAGCACAGGTCGGCAATGGTCGTGGGAAGGCCGCGTTCGACTGCCGCACGAAGAGCCGGGGCGGCCGGTGAGATTGCCGGGGGCGCTGTTTCTTGAATATCGGTCATCAGGTAATCTTAAGGCAACCAATTGCAAGGAACTGATGTGGCTAAGCCTGTGAACCCAGACGCACAACCATCCATGGAGACCCCGGACGAGACCAGGTCTCGCCTCGCGGCCACCCACCCTGTCGGCAAAGGGCAGGCGACGCCCAGCCGCAAGCAGCAAGAGGCTCTGAATCGGCGCCCGCTTGTTCCAGATGACCGCAAGCTCGCGGCCAAGCAGGCCAGAGGCAAGGCCGCCGAGGCTCGCGAGCGTGCCCGGGTGGGTATGGCTGCCGGAGATGAGAAGTTCCTCCCCGTGCGCGACCGCGGTGTGCAGAAGCGCTTCGTGCGCGACTTTGTCGACGCCCGCTTCAACGTGGGCGAATTCATGATTCCGGTGATGTTTCTGGTCATCCTGCTCAGCGTATTCCCCGACGCGGCCGTGCAGACGTACGGAATCCTGGGCCTGTGGGCCTTCGTCATCGTCGCCGTTGTCGACTCCGTCATCCTGGGCTTTATCGTCACGCGCAAGCTCAATGCCAAGTTCGGCGCTGAGAAAGCCGAGCGTGTGCGCTGGTACGCAGCGATGCGTGCACTGCAACTGCGTGTGCTTCGCCTGCCGAAACCACAGGTCAAGCGCGGCCGCTACCCCGCCTGACGCCGGAACTTCTCACGCGCTCAGGCGGAGAAGGTCCCCGACCTGATCAAGGGCACGCGGAGTTCCTCGTCCGTCAGCGATCCGTGCTGACCGATCATCGAACGTGCGGACTGATTCGGCTCGCGGGAGTCGTAGTAGGCGATGAGCTTGCGCGCGGCCACGATCACGTCGCCGATGCGAGGCAAAACCTCGGGTGCAACATCGCCGAACAGCCCGGACTCGACTGCTTCCGCGCGGCTGAAGACCCAGGCGCGGTGGCCTTCAATACCGCGCCACGTATCGGCGAGGGCCGCGCCTGAGTCGGAACCGAGTTCGGGTTCGAGGTAGAGGTGCAGGCACCGGGGATCCCCGCCGATGTGGCGGACGCCGCCGATGAGTTCGGGGACCGTGTCGAAGAGCACGTGTCTGGTCATCGGGACGTCGATGATTCCGTGGTCGGCCGTGACGAGGAGACCCTCATCGGCTTTCAGTGCGGCTGCGAAGCGGGCGGCCGCGCCGTCGAGGTTCTCCAGCGCGGCCAACCACCGTTCGGACTCCCAGCCGTGCGCGTGGGCGGCCACATCCAGCTCGGGGACGTAGACGTAGACGAGGGCGCGCGGCTCGGTGTCCAGAAGGTGTCGCGCGGCGGCAAACCTGTCGGACACGCTCTCCGCGGGTACGTAGTGCGCGCCGCGAAGCGCCGCCTGGGTGAAGCCGGATGTGGTGTACCGGCGGGGTCCGATGGCGAAACCGCGGATGCCGGCATCCGCGGCCCGTTCGAAGACGGTGCGCGCACGCTGCCAGGTCTCCGGTCGCATGTCGTCGTCCCAGCCGGTCAGCTGGTTCACCACACGGTCCCGGTCGGCGTCTCGGACCCGGTAGCCGACGAGTCCGTGCTGCCCGGGTGCGACACCCGTGGTAAGGGTCGTGATGCCTGCAGCCGTGGTGGATGGGAAGACGCCGTCGACCACGCTGGACTTGGTCAGTAGCGAGTTCAGGAATCGGGCGTGCCCAGGACGGGCTCGGAGGGAACTGACGCCGAGGCCGTCCGCCAGAAGGACGACCGCCTTGTTCGTCTGGCCGAGGTCCAGAATGTTGGAAAGGCCCTCGATCGATGACAGGGAACTTGTGAGAACGTCGGCAAGGCGCAGGGTGCCGAATTGGCGGGCCGGTAGCATGGGGGGCATCGTGCCAAGTCTGACATAGACAGGGCCGGATCGATCCAGCGCCTACCCGACAGCGCGCGTCCCTCAACGCACGCCTCACCAGAATTCACGAATGAGCCGTTCAGACAGCACCACGCCCGCCACGTTCACCGAGCGCATCGAAGACGTCGATGTCTCCACCGAGATGCAGGGCTCGTTCCTCGAATACGCCTACTCGGTCATCTACTCCCGGGCGCTCCCGGACGCCCGGGACGGGCTCAAGCCAGTGCAACGGCGCATCCTTTATCAGATGAGCGAGATGGGGCTCCGCCCCGATCGCGGCCACGTCAAGTCGGCGCGGGTCGTCGGCGAGGTCATGGGAAAGCTGCATCCGCATGGCGACACCGCGATCTATGACGCTCTCGTGCGCATGGCGCAGGCGTTCACGCTCCGGGTCCCTTTGATCGACGGCCACGGCAACTTTGGCTCGCTCGATGACGGGCCGGCCGCCCCGCGGTACACCGAGGCCAGGCTGGCCGCGCCGGCCCTGGCCATGACGGAAAACCTCGACGAAGACGTCGTCGACTTCGTACCCAACTACGACAACCAGCTCACCCAGCCGGACGTTCTCCCGGCCGCCTACCCCAACCTGCTCGTCAACGGCGCGAGCGGTATCGCCGTCGGCATGGCCACCAACATGGCTCCGCACAACCTGATCGAGGTCGTCGGCGCGGCGCGGCATCTGCTCGCCCACCCAGACGCGACCCTCGAGGACCTGATGGAGTTCGTCCCGGGGCCTGACCTGCCCACCGGCGGCACGATCGTCGGGCTGACGGGAATCATGGATGCCTACGCAACCGGGCGCGGCAGTTTCAAGACCCGGGCGCGGGTATCCGTCGAAGCCATCACCGCCCGCAAGGCCGGTCTCGTGGTCACCGAACTTCCCTATCTGGTCGGGCCCGAGCGGGTCATCGAGAAGATCAAGGACGGGGTCAATTCCAAGAAGCTCAGTGGCATCTCCGATGTCACCGATCTGACGGACCGCACCAAGGGACTCCGTCTCGTCATCGGGATCAAGACCGGTTTCAGCCCGGAGGCCGTGCTCGAGCAGTTGTACCGGGTGACCCCGCTCGAGGACTCCTTCAACATCAACGCGGTGGCCCTCGTCGACGGCGGCCCGCAGACACTGGGTCTGCGGGAACTCCTGCTCGTCTACATCGGACACCGAATCGAGGTCGTGACCCGGCGCTCGGCCTACCGACTGGCCCGACGAACGGAGCGTCTGCATCTCGTCGAAGGCCTACTGGTGGCAATCCTGGACATCGACGAGGTGATCCAGGTCATCCGCGCCAGCGACGACAGCGAGCAGGCGCGCGCCAAGCTGATCGACGTTTTCGACCTGAGCCAGATTCAAGCCGAGTACATTCTCGAGCTCCGCCTGCGGCGCCTGACCCGCTTCTCACGCATCGAACTCGAAACCGAGCGGGATCAGCTGCTGGCGGAGATCGCGGCGCTGAAGAAGCTTCTCGGCAGCAGGGCCTCCATCCGCACCCTGGTGTCCGACGAACTGGCCTCGGTGGCCGAGCGTTTCGGCACGCCGCGGCGAACCCTGTTGACCGAGGCCAAGGCGAATGTCGCCGGCGCCAACAGCGCCGCCGCCAAGCGGAAGGCCGCCATCCTCGAGGTGACGGACACCCCGACCCGGGTCTACCTCAGCGTGACGGGCAAGATCGCCCGGGTGGAGATTCCGGCCGGCACCACTGTCCAGCCGGAGCGGATCACGCCGGCTCAGAGGCGCAGCAAGCATGATGCCGTCCTGTCCGTTCTGGACACGACCAGTCGCACGGAGATCGGAGCGGTCACCAACCTGGGACGGCTCATCCGCTTCTCCCCCGTCGACCTCCCCTTGCTGCCGCCGACCTCGGTCCAGCTCGGGGCCGGCGTACGCGTGCGCGACTACCTGGCCCTGCCCAACACGGCGGAGAAGATCGTCGCGCTCGTCGCGCTCGATTCCAAGCATTCGATCGTTCTCGGGACCAGACAGGGCATCGTGAAGCGCGTCACCCCCGGCGACTGGGCAAACAAACCCGATTTCGAGATCATCGCGCTGAAGCTCAATGACATGGTGGTCGGCGCGGCGCAGGGTGCGGAAGACGACGAACTCGTCTTCATCGCCTCCGACTCACAGCTGTTGCGTTTTCCTGCCGGGTCGGTGCGCCCGCAGGGGCGCACCGCCGGCGGTATGGCGGGCATCAAACTGGCCGCGGACGCGCACGTGGTGTATTTCACCAGCGTGGAAACGCACGGCGCTGCGGCGCTCGTGGTTGCGACCGTCGCGACCGGCAGCCACACCCTGCCCGGAACAGACCCGGGCAGCGCCAAAGTGTCCGACTTCTCCGAGTACCCGGCGAAAGGCCGGGGAACGGGTGGGGTGCGCTCCCAGCGGTTCCTGAAAGGCGAGGACACCGTCTCCGTCGCGTGGGTGGGGCCTCTGCCGGCCCGGGCGGTCGCGTCGGACGGCACACCCCGCATGCTTCCTGAATCAGGGTCGCGACGTGATGCGTCCGGGGCCATGCTCGACTCCGTGATCGGCGCCATCGGCGCCCGGATCGGCTGACGCCCGAGCGCGATCTCCAGCCATGTGCGGAGGGTGGTGCGTTATGGTGGCCAGATGACACACCTCGACGATTCCGCCATTCTCGTCCTCGGCGCCTCGGGGGGTCTGGGAAGTGAAATTGCCCGACTTCTGGCTGCCGGCGGCGCCCGACTCGTCCTGAGCGGGCGCAACCAGGCGAAACTTGAGGCGCTCTCGATTCCCGGAACCCCGCTCGCCGCCGACCTCACCGATCCGGACGCAATCACGACTCTCGTCGCCGACGCGATCAGCGTGAACGGACGGCTCGACGGCATCGTCAACGCGTCGGGGGTCGTTGCCTTCGGACCGGCGATCGAGGTGAGCGATGAGACGCTCGCCGAGCTGTTCGCCGTGAACACGCTGGCACCGATCCGCCTGCTCCGTGCGGCTCGGGCCGCGCTGAGCGAATCCGCAGAGCAGGGGCGAGAGCCCTTTATCGTCACCCTCAGCGGCGTCGTCAGCGAGAGCCCCACTGCCAACCTCGCCGCATACTCGGCGTCCAAGGCCGCCCTCGCTGCCTTCGGCCAGGCCGCCGGCCGGGAACTGAGGCGTAGCGGCATCCGCATTCTGGACGCGCGGCCCGGTCACACCGAGACCGAACTCTCCACTCACCCGATCTCCGGAATCGCCCCCCGCCTGCCGGCCGGCTACCCTCCGGTCGTCGTCGCCCAACGCGTCGTCGACGCCATCATCAACGGCGAACGCGACTTGGCGAGCACATCGTTCCACTCGTAGCCCCCCCCGGTCGGGGCGTCACACGTCGATACGGTCGCGACTCAGTTTGTCCGAGCTCTCGATGATGAATTCCTTGCGCGGCGCGACGTCGTTGCCCATCAGAAGCTCGAAGACGTTTCCGGCCATCTCCGCGTCGGCGACCCGCACGCGGCGCAGCGTGCGATGCGCCCGCTCCATCGTCGTCGTCGCGAGCTGGTCGGCATCCATTTCGCCGAGGCCCTTGTAGCGCTGGATCGGATCCTGGTAGCGCTTGCCGCTTTTCTTGAGTCCGGCGAGCACGGCCTGAAGCTCCACCTCCGAATATGTGTAGATGGTCTCGTTCGGCTTCGTGCCCGGGTTCATCACCACGACCCGGTGGAGCGGCGGTACGGCCGCGAAAACGCGTCCCTCCGTGATCATCGGGCGCATGTAGCGGAAGAACAGAGTGAGCAGCAGCGTGCGGATGTGCGCGCCGTCGACATCCGCGTCGCTCATGATGATGACCTTGCCGTAGCGCGCGGCTGACAGGTCGAAACTTCGTCCGGACCCGGCGCCGATCACCTGGATGATCGACGCGCACTCGACGTTGGACAGCATGTCGGCAACGGATGCCTTTTGCACGTTCAGGATCTTGCCGCGAATGGGGAGGAGTGCCTGGTGCTCGCTGTCCCGGGCGAGCTTGGCCGTGCCCAGGGCGGAATCTCCTTCGACGATGAAGAGCTCGCTCGTCGAGACATCATTGCTGCGGCAGTCGACCAGTTTCGCGGGCAGGGACGAGCTCTCCAGCGCGTTCTTCCGGCGCTGGGTTTCCTTGTGGGCGCGAGCCGAGATTCGCGATTTCATCTCGGCCACGATCTTGTCCAGCACCACCGCGGCCTGCGTTTTGTCGTCGCGCTTCGTGGACACGAAACGCTCGTTCATGGCTTGGGCGACGACGTTGGCCACGATGGCGCGAACCGCGGGGGTGCCGAGCACCTCCTTGGTCTGCCCCTCGAATTGAGGCTCGGGAAGCCGCACGGTGAGCACGGCTGTGAGGCCGGCCATCACGTCGTCCTTCTCCAGCTTGTCCGACCCCATTTTGAGCCGTCGAGCGTTCAGCTCGACCTGCGCACGCAAGAACTTGAGCAGGCCCGCGTCGAACCCGGCCTGGTGCGTTCCGCCCTTCGGGGTGGCGATGATGTTCACGAAGCTGCGGACGACCGTATCGTAACCTGTCCCCCAACGGAGGGCGATATCCACGGCACAGTCCCGGACCAGCTCGGTAGGCACCATGGCACCCGTCGGGGTCAGCACCGGGACAGTCTCCCGGAAGGTCCCGTTTCCGGTCAGTCGCCAAGTGTCGGTGATCGGGCTGTCGGTGGCGAGGTGATCGACGAACTCCGAGATCCCGCCCTCGAACATGAAGGACTCGAGCACGTGCACGTCTGTGCGCTCGTCTACGATCTCGATCCCCAGGCCCGGGACGAGAAAGGCCGTCTGACGCGCTCGCTCGAGCAATTCCTCGGTCTGAAACGACGCACCCTTCGTGAAGATCTGACGGTCGGCCCAGTAGCGCACCCGCGTCCCGGTCACACCGCGCTTGACCTTGCCGATGACGCGTAGTTCGCTCTGCTTCTCAAAGGGCGTGAACGGCGCGTCGGGGCTCTTCTTCCCCGAGTCCGCGAAAATCCCGGGTTCGCCGCGGTGGAACGACATGGCCCAGGTCTTGCCGTCACGGTCGACCTCGACATCGAGGCGCTCGGACAGGGCATTGACAACGGATGCGCCCACGCCGTGGAGGCCACCGGACGCGGCATACGATCCGCTGCCGAATTTGCCGCCGGCATGCAGTTTGGTGAAGACGACCTCGACGCCGGTCAGTCCCGTCTTCGGCTCGATGTCAACCGGAACGCCCCGAGCCGTGTCGCGCACCTCCACGCTCTCGTCAGCATGGAGCACGATGTCGATGCTGGTGCCGAAGCCGCCCAGTGCCTCGTCGACCGAATTGTCGATGATCTCCCAGAGACAGTGCATGAGGCCGCGCGAGTCGGTGGACCCGATGTACATGCCCGGGCGTTTGCGAACCGCTTCCAGTCCTTCGAGGACTGACAGGTGGCGGGCAGAATAATCAGAAGAACTCACAACGATCAAGAATACCGAACCAACGCCCTCCCCCCGGTCATCAACACCCGATTGAAGTGCGCTACGCGGTGAGCGAAATAACGGGCAACCGACTCGATAACCTTGCCAGACCGTGTTTCCATTAGATACAGGTTAAATTGGTATCAGTTGGTATCAGTCTGGAGGAGGAAACCATGTCCCAGATCGCAGCCGCAAATGGTGCCGTCAACAACGAGAAGGCTCCCCACCAGCTCACCGCGGCAGACCGCTGTGATGCATGTGGAGCCCAGGCCTACATTCGTGTGGTGGTGAATAACAGTGAACTGCTGTTCTGCGCGCACCACGGCCGTAAGCACCAGGAGAAGCTCGCCGCCATCGCGGAGAGCTGGCACGACGAGTCGAGCCGACTCCTCGAGGACCAGCGCTCCTAGCGGTATCGGTCGGCCTCAGGCAGCTCTAGCTGTCCTGCGACCGGCCAATGGGCCTCTATTCCATGGGGAGTCCGAGCCGCACCGCAATCTGATTGCGTGCGGCTTGTGCCATTTCGTCGGCAGCCAGTGAATCGTCACCGGGCAAATACTCGTGACCGATACGAGCGAGGGCCGCACGCAGCAGGTGGTCGGCCAGTCCGGGGTTTTTGGCGAGAACGGGACCGTGAAGATGGGTCCCGACGACGCTACCCATGACCAGTCCCTCCGCACCCGCGCCATTGCCCGATCCGGAGAGCACCTGGCCGAGCGGTGCCGCCTCGCCACCGACATAGCTGCGCCGATGATTTTCGAAACCGATCAGACGTCCGAACCGGGAGGCGACCACGATGTCATCCGTGGCCCGTGCCGGCATCGGGACGGCGCGACCGGCCACGATGCCCAGCCCCTCGACAACGGATCCGTCGGCGAGTTCGATTCCCCAGCTCAGAAGTTCCCAGCCGGTTCCGACCAGGAGGATGGGGACACCCGCGGTGGCCCAGGTGCGCAGCTCCGTGGTCATCGTCGCGAGGATGTCCCTGGCGCGCACCATGTCGGAGTCGGAGCCCGATCCGACGACGACGGCATCGACCTGGTCCGGCAGATCGGCCGCGGAGCGCACCTCCACGACCGTGGCGTCGGCACCGGCCCATCGGGCCCGCTGGGCGAGAACGCGGGCGTTGGCGGCATCGCCGTTGGTGCCCAGGAGTTCGGGAAGCAGCGACACGATCGAGAGCGGACGGGTCATTCCTGCTCCTCCTTGTTAGTGACGAGCCCCAGATGCGTCCTGGTGCGTCGCATGGAGTCTGCGGAGAAGATGATCGTCTTCAAACCCGCCAGCGGTTCGGGCAGGGCCAGGAAATCGTCCAGGGCCAGGCCCAGGTTCGGCTCGATGCGGTCGACGACGACGTCGTCGTATACCAGCTGAAGGGCAATATCGTGCGCCTTCGAACCGGATGCGATACGGACCCGGCCCAGACCCGAGGTGTTGACGGGCCAAAAGTAGGACGGGTCGCGCACGTCTGACCCGATTGCGATGAGGATCTGCTCGGTCTTCGGCTCGAGGCTGTCGACGTTCAGCTGAAAACTGGCCGGGTTCTGCACCAGTACGAATTCCACCTGCTGGCCTCGAACCGTGACGATCTCACCACGGCCGAAGACCGGTGGGATGGCCGAGATGGCGTTGATGGCCAGCACCGGATCGAAGCGGTCGCCGAGCGCGGCCTGCGCCGTGCACAGCGCGGTCAGGGCGTCGACGGCATAGTGCGTTCCGCGGGCGGGCAACCCGAGCGGGTAATCCACACCCGCAATGCTCACGGTGGCGCGGCGGCCCTGCACCGAGGTGAGGAGCATCCCCTCCCCCGCGTCCAGCCTGGTGGCGGTGGTCGCACTGTAGCCTAAGCCCCGCGGATTGTCGGCGAGAACGTCGGCGGACACGCCGTAGCGCGCGACTGCCGAGGAAACGGGCAGGCGTGCGGCGAGGTCGGTCAAATACTGGTCGTCCGCGTTGACCACGACGGTTCCGGTGGCTCTGGCGGCGATCTTGGCGAGCATGGCCGCGACCATGTTCGAGTCATGAAATCGGTCGATCTGGTCGACCATGACGTTCGTCAGCGCAACGACGCGCGGCGTCAACGTACCAGAGATCAGGGCTCCGTGGCCCTCATCCATCTCCAACACGGCGATGTCGCCCGCGATATGACCGCTCAGGCTGGCCTGCTCGAGCAGCGCGGAGGTAAGACCCTGGCTGATGTTGGCCGTGGACTGGTTGGTGAAGACAACGGTACCGTGAGCGCGGAGCGCTGCGACCAGCATCTTGGTCGTCGTTGATTTGCCGCTCGACCCGGTGACGATGACCAGGCCGCCCGGAAAGCTGTTCAGGCTGCGCGGAAGGAATCCGGGTGCGATCCTGTTGACCACGAGACCCGGGATCGCGGATCCGCCGCCCGGCTTCCGCCACCGGGCCAATTTCCGTACGATGCGTCCCAGAAGAATCGCCGGTGCGTAGCGCAAAACGAGCTCTACTCGAGGTAGTCGCGTAGGGACTGCGACCGTGAGGGGTGACGCAGTTTGGCCATGGTCTTCGACTCGATCTGACGGATGCGCTCACGCGTCACGCCGAACGTGTCGCCGATCTGGTCGAGGGTCTTCGGCATGCCGTCCCCGAGGCCGAAGCGCATGCGGATGACGCCGGCTTCTCGTTCGGAGAGCGAGTCGAGCAGGCTTTCCAGCTGCTTCTGCAACATCGTGAACCCGACGGCGTCCGCGGGCACAACGGCTTCCGTGTCCTCGATCAGGTCGCCGAACTCGCTGTCGCCGTCCTCACCGAGCGGAGTGTGCAGGGAGATGGGTTCGCGGCCGTACTTCTGGACTTCGACGACCTTCTCCGGGGTCATATCCAGTTCGCGGCTCAGCTCTTCCGGGGTGGGCTCCCGGCCGAGGTCCTGAAGCATCTGGCGCTGGACGCGGGCGAGTTTGTTGATGACCTCGACCATGTGCACTGGAATACGGATCGTGCGGGCCTGGTCGGCCATAGCACGCGTGATCGCCTGACGGATCCACCAGGTCGCGTAGGTGGAGAACTTGAAGCCCTTGGTGTAGTCGAATTTTTCGACGGCACGGATGAGGCCCAGGTTGCCCTCCTGGATCAGGTCGAGGAATTGCATGCCGCGGCCCGTGTAGCGCTTGGCGAGCGAGACGACCAGGCGAAGGTTTGCCCCCAGGAGGTGGCTTTTGGCGCGGGCGCCGTCTTTGGCGACCCACATGAGCTCGCGTCCGAGGGCGCTCTTCTTCTCGGCGTCGCTCATCTGGGACATCTTGTCTTCGGCGAAGAGCCCGGCTTCGATTCGCATCGCGAGCTCGACCTCTTCGGCGGCGTTCAGCAGGGCGACCTTGCCGATCTGCTTCAGGTAGTCCTTGACAGGGTCGGCCGTCGCGCCCGTGATTGCACTGGAGTAAACCGGCACCTCGTCGTCGTCGTCGACCAGTGACAGTACCAGGGCGCCGCTCGGGAGCGCCTCGGTGGATGCTGCGCGCTTCTTTTTGGCCTCGTCGGAGTCGTCGTCGGCATCCGCGTCATCTCCGCGGGCGGCCTCATCGTGTTCGTCAGATGCCGGCTTGGCCTTCGCCTTCGTGCTGGCGGCGCGCTTGCGCGGCGCGGGCTTCTCTTCACCGCTTACTGCGGCCGCTGCCGCAGTAGCGGCCTTGGCCAGAGCGGCCTTGGTCGGCTTCTTCGCGGCGGCCTTGGCTGCCGGCGCAACTGCGTCTGAAACCTCAGTGGTGCTCACGGTGAGTTCTTCGGTCTGCTCGATTTTTTTGCGGGTTGCCATTCGAACACCTCTCATGCCGTGGCGCGGGAGCCTGCGGCGCTGCCAAGCGGGTCCCGACCGGGTGGGTCTAGCGGGAGAGGAGCCTGGGCAGTTTGGATTTTGGGCAGTACTAGGACCCATGTCAAGTCCCGGGCTATTCACACCGACACTGCTGTCGTTGCTCCCAGGACCAGAACGGGCCCTATTGACAATTATTGCATGCTTTGTGTAGGAGACAAGCCAGGCGCGCAGCTATTCAGGCTGCTGCCTCCGGCGCCATGCCCGCGCCACGGCGACCCAGAGCGGCGCGACTTCCACTCCCTCGTCGCGGGACAGCTGGCTGCGGGTGCGGGCCCGGGCGTGCAGCAGGAAAATCACGCCGAGTCCCACAACCAGGAACTGCACAGAAAACGCAACCCGAAAGGAGTCGAGCGAATACAGATCGCTCACCTCCCCCCTGGCGGTGCGCCAGCCGTCCTGCAGGTCAAGCAGTAGCCCGATGAGGTAGACCATCACGAAACTGGCGGTGAAGCCGCCCACGTTCACGACGCCGTTCGCCGAGCCGTGGCTGCGCTGGGGGTTGAAGGTGCGCGCGAAATCGAAGCCGATCAGTGAGCCGGGTCCCCCGATGCCAAGTGCGACGAGCAGCACCAGCATCAACCAGAACGGCGGCTGCTCCGGCCACAGCAGCACCGCGGCCCAGGCCGCGCCCATCAGCGCGACGACGCCGAGCACGATGGTGCTGCGGCGCAGCGGAAAGCGCGCCGTCAGGATCCCCAGGATCGGCCCGCACACCATGCCGGCACCCACCAGGACCATCAGCATCGCCGCGGCGAGGGACGGGTCGTAGCCAAGTCCGTACACCATGAAAGGGAATCCCCAGAGCAGGGTGAAGACGGTTCCGGAGGACTGTGTGACGTAGTGCGACCAGAAGCCGAGCTGGGTTCCAGGCCGCTTGAAACTGTGTGTGAGCTGCAGTAGCGCGCCACGCCAGCTGGTGGTCCGGTTCTGCATGGATGCGCGCTCCGGCTGGTCCGTCACCACGACGATGACCACGATCAGGGCCAACACGGCAACCGAGGCGGCGGAGAGGAACGTCGGCGTCCACCCCCAGGTGTGCAGCACCCACGCCAGCGGTAGGGCGGACAGCACCTGGCCGAGCTGACCGATGTTGCCCAGCCACTGCGAGAGCTGAGGAACGATGCGTCCGGAGAACCACGAGGCGATGAGACGAATCATCGAGATGAAGATGGCGGCGTCGCCGGCACCGACGAGGATGCGCCCGAGCACGGCAATCGGGATGTCGGGGGCGAAGGCGAGCGTGGTCTGGCCGACCACCATCAGCCCTGTCCCGGAGGCCACCAGCACGCGAGGCCCGTACCGATCGATCAGGACGCCCACCGGAATCTGTGCCGCCGCATAGACGGCGAGTTGCACGACGGCGAGGCTCGACAGCAGCGCGGCAGACCCGCCGAACCGTTCGGTGGCGGCGACACCGGCGATCCCGAGGGAAGAGCGCTGCAGGACGGCGGAGAGGTACGCGAACGATCCGACGTAAAAGATCAACCAGGACCGGCGCGAGTTCATTGCCCCAAACTTACCCGCGCCGAAGCATCCGGATTCACGGCGACGCGCGGCGGATCAGGCCGGCGAACCGTCGTCTCTGCTGCGCCGGGTGGCGAGGAAGTTCTCCAGTTCGGCGGCGATCTCATCGGCGCTGGGCAATTCGCCGGCCTCGTCGGTCAGTGGGGAGCGCAGCGTGCTGCCCTCCATATAGGCGTCGTAGCGCTCTTCGAGCGTGCCGACGAGCTTGCCCAGCTCGGGGTTGTCCCGCACTTGCTCGTCGATGCGGGCGACGAACTCGCGGTTCTTCTCTCGCACCCGATCGGTGGGGAAGATCAGCCCGGTGGAGGCACTCGTGCTGTCCAGGGCTGCGAGGGCGGCGAGGGGGAATTCCGTGTCGGCCAGATAGTGCGGGATGAGCAGTACGAACCCGACGACGGAGACGCCAGCCTCCTGCAGCCGGTATTCCACCAGGTGCAGCACGTTCGCCGGAACCTGGGTGTTCGGACGCCAGACCGACATGCTCTCGACCAGATCGGACCGGTTTCCGCTGACGGTCACGCCGATCGGACGGGTGTGCGGGACCGGCATCGGAATCGCGTGCACCCAGGTTGTGGAGGCCACCTTGAAGCGGCGCTCAAGCTGCAGCACCGCGGCGGTGAACTGTTCCCAGCGGAAATCCGGCTCGAAGCCGGTCAGAAGCAGGAACGGCTGGCCGATCTCGTCCCGGGCCTGGTACACCCTCAGGGCGGGAGGCTGATAGTCGGTGAGGTGGTCCTGGTCGAACTGGATGATCGGCCGCCGCGCCCGGTAGTCGAGCAGCACGTCGGCGTCGAAGGTCGCGACGACGGTGTGGTCAAGGGTTTCCAGAAGGTATTCCGTGAATTGCGAGACGGCGCCACCGGCATCCGCGAAGCCCGTCAGACCCGCCACAAGGTGGAGCCCCTCCGGGACGTTTTGCGCGTCCGCAGTCAGCTCGTAAATGTCACCAGGATCCCGCATGACATTAACTGTAAGCGCCAAATTCCGGGCGGTGCGGGAATCGACGACCCCGCCGTGATGCCGAGAGCGAACACACCCGGAGCGTACGATCGGGGGATGAACGCACCCCGTCTGACCATATCCGCAGCACCCGCCCTCGAATCGGAGGTGGACGTTCTCATTGTCGGGGCGCTCCAGTCCGGCGACTCCGCCGCCCTGTTCGCTGACGCCGCCTTCGCCGGCCTCGCGGACCAACTCGCCCCCCTGGGTATCACGGGTGGTCGCGATCAGGTGGTGCGACTGCCTGCGTCGATCGGCAACGCCCGCAGCATCGCCGTTGTCGGAATCGGCAAGGAGGTCACGGTCGATGCGCTGCGCCATGCTGCCGGGTCGGCCGTTCGCCAGCTGACCGGCGTGACCTCGGTTGCCTTCGCCTTCCCCATGACCACGGATGCCCAAGCGGAGGCCGTCCTTGAGGGTGCCGCGCTCGGTGCGTACTATTACACCGCGTACCGGCAGAACTCGCTCGCCGCGACCAAGATCCCGGCGCAGGAGATCACGGTGCACACCGCCGCGGAGGCGGCCGGAGCCTCCGCCCGCGTCGGAGTCATCGCCGAGGCCGTCAACCTGGTCAAGGACCTGGTCAACATGCCGCCCTCCGACCTCTACCCGGAGGCACTCGCGCGCCTGTCCATGGACGCCGCCGCGGGCCTTCCCGTCGCCGTGCGCGTCTGGGACGAGGCGGAGCTGGCCGCGGATGGTTTCGGCGGGATCGCGGGCGTCGGCCAGGGTTCCAGCCGGCCGCCGCGCCTGGTCAAGGTCAGCTACACGCCGGAGGGCGCGACGCAGCACATTGCCCTGGTCGGCAAGGGCATCACCTTCGACACCGGCGGACTCTCACTGAAGCCGCCGGCATCCATGGTCGGCATGAAATACGACATGACCGGCGCGGCGACCGTGCTGGCCGTGACCCTGGCGGCCGCCCGCCTGGGGCTCAACGTGCGCATCACCGCCTGGCTCTGCATCGCGGAGAACATGCCGTCCGGCTCGGCCATCCGACCCAACGACGTGTTGCGGATCCGCGGAGGCCGCACGGTCGAGGTGCTGAACACGGATGCGGAGGGTCGCCTGGTTCTTGCGGACGGTCTCGTCGCGGCCGGCGAGGAGTGCCCGGATGCGATCGTGGACGTGGCGACGCTGACCGGCGCCGCCCTCGTCGCACTCGGCACCCGCTACTACGCCGCCATGGGTGAGGATGCCCTGGTCGCCCGGGTGCTCACCGCCGGCAAATCGGTGGGTGAGCTGGTGTGGCCGATGCCGCTTCCCGAGGAACTGCGCCCTCTACTCAACTCGGATGTCGCCGACATCGCCAACGCGAAGATCGGCAGCACCCACGGCGGCATGCTGCTCGCCGGAGTATTCCTGCAGGAGTTCATCGGAACCCGCGGCAACGGGGACGGCACCGCGACGATCCCGTGGGCCCACCTGGACATCGCCGGGCCGGCCCACAACACCGGCAGCGGGTGGGGATTCACGAATGCCGGGCCGACCGGAATCTCGGTTCGGACTCTGCTCCGACTGGCCGAGGACTTTTCGCGCCCGTAGTACAGTCGAGTGGGCGAGAAATCTCGCCCACTCTCGCCTGCCCGGATGCGTATCCTCGCTGCGGGCAGACCGGGTTGTGATGTATGAGGGAGTATCTGGGTGTCGGAACAGAATTTTGACCTTGTCGTTCTCGGCGGCGGAAGCGGTGGCTACGCGGCCGCATTGCGTGCCGTTCAGCTGGGGCTCACCGTTGGCCTGATCGAAAAAGGCAAACTCGGCGGAACCTGTCTGCACCTCGGTTGCATCCCGACCAAGGCACTCCTGCACTCGGCCGAGGTGGCCGATTTCAGCCGCGACGCCGCGAAGTATGGTGTCAAAACGCAGTTCGAGGGCATCGACATGCCCGCCGTGAACGCGTTCCGCAAGAGTATTGTGGCGTCGAAGTTCAAGGGGCTGCAGGGTCTGATCAAGTCGCGCGGCATCACAGTGATCGAAGGTGAAGGTCGACTGATTTCGCCGAACACCGTGCAGGTCGGTGCCGACACCATCGTGGGTAAGAACATCGTCCTCGCGACAGGCTCCTACTCGCGCTCCCTGCCGGGGCTCGCCATCGGCGGTCGAGTCATGACCAGCGAGCACGCCCTCGAGCTCGAGTTCGTCCCGAAGAAGGTCGCCGTGCTCGGCGGCGGCGTCATCGGCGCCGAATTCGCGAGCGTCTGGAAGTCCTTCGGTGCCGACGTCACCATCATCGAGGCACTTCCCCACCTGGTTCCCAACGAGGAAGAGTCCATCTCCAAGCAGCTGGAGCGCGCCTTCCGAAAGCGTGGCATCGAATACTCGCTCGGCATCCGGTTCCAGAGCGTCACTCAGCACGAGAACGGCGTCGTCATCACCCTGGAGGACGGCACCGTCATCGAGGCTGAGATTCTGCTCGTCGCCGTCGGGCGTGGCCCGTCGACCGCCGGACTCGGCTTCGAGGAGGTCGGCGTCACCATGGACCGCGGCTTCGTCCTGACCGACGAGCGCCTCGCGACCAACATCCCCGGCGTCTTCGCCGTGGGCGACATCGTCCCCGGCCTGCAGCTCGCGCACCGCGGATTCCAGCAAGGCATCTTCGTCGCCGAGGAGATCGCCGGTCTCAACCCGATCGTCGTCGACGACCTCAACATCCCCAAGGTCACCTATAGCGACCCGGAGATCGCCTCCGTTGGCTACTCGGAGGCCAAGGCTGCCGAAAAGTTCGGCGCCGACCAGATCTCCACCGTCGAGTACAACCTGGGTGGAAACGGCAAGAGCTCCATCCTCGGCACGAGTGGCTCCATCAAGCTCGTCCGGGTCAAAGACGGCCCCATCCTCGGTGTCCACATGATCGGCGCCCGCGTCGGCGAGCTGATCGGTGAGGGACAGTTGGTGGTGAACTGGGAGGCCTACCCGGAAGACATCGCCCCGTTCCTGCACGCGCACCCCACCCAGAACGAGGCACTCGGCGAGGCCTTCCTGGCGCTGGCCGGCAAGCCGCTTCACGCGTAGCCGTCGAACCTCTGCATTCAGACACTCAGTACTCTAATTACAGACAATTCGTTTTGAAGGAGACAATCGCATGAGCGAATCCGTTAACCTCCCGGCACTCGGTGAGAGTGTCACAGAGGGTACGGTCACCCGCTGGCTGAAGAACGTGGGAGACCGCGTCGAAGTCGACGAGCCGCTGCTGGAAGTATCGACCGACAAGGTGGACACGGAAATCCCGTCCCCCATTGCCGGCGTGATCGAGGCCATCCTGGTTCAGGAAGATGAGACCGTCGAGGTCGGAACTCCGCTGGTCACGATCGGTGACGGTTCCGGTGCCTCCGCTCCCGTCGCGGAAGCGCCTGCGCCGGTGGACGCTCCCGAGCCCGTCGCGGAAGCGCCGGCACCGGTGGCCGCCCCCGCACCCGTGGCGGCACCCGCACCCGTTGCAGCACCCGAACCGGTCGCGGCACCCGCACCGGTCGCGGCACCCGCACCGGTCGCCGCTCCCGAACCGGTCGCGGCACCCGCACCGGTCGCCGCTCCCGAACCCGTCGCTGCACCCGCACCGGTGTTCGCGCCCACACCGGTCGCGGCACCCGTTGCTGCTGCGGCTCCTGTCGCTGCCCCCGTCGCCGCCCCAGCACCTGCCGCTGCCCCCGTGGTCGCGCCGGAGCCGGCCGTCTCCCGCGGATCGCACGCGGGAACATCCGGCTACGTCACCCCCATCGTCCGCAAACTCGCGAACGAGGCCGGCGTCGATCTGTCTCGCGTGGTCGGAACCGGTGTCGGTGGACGCATCCGCAAGGAGGACATCGCGCTCGCCCAGGCCAGCGCTCCCGTCGGGACGGCTGCAGCAACAGCTCCGGCCGTGGAGGTTTCCGCCCTGCGCGGGACCACCCAGCCCATGTCGCGTCTGCGCAAGGTCGTCGCCGAACGCGCCGTCATCTCGATGCAGTCATCGGCTCAGCTGACCACGGTGGTCGAGGTCGACGTGACCCGGGTCGCGATTCTTCGCGACCAGGTCAAGGCCGATTTTCACGCCAAGACGGGTAACAAGCTGTCCTTTCTGCCGTTCTTCGCTCTCGCTGCAGCCGAGGCACTTCAGGCCAACCCAATCATCAACGCCACCATCAACGGCGACACGATCGTGTACCCGAGCCAGGAGAACATCAGCATTGCGGTCGATACCGAACGCGGCCTGCTGACCCCGGTCGTGCGCAACGCGGGCGAACTCGATCTGGCCGGATTCGCCGCTCAGATCGCCGATCTCGCTCAGCGCACCCGCGACAACAAGCTCAAGCCCGACGAACTGTCTGGTGGAACGTTCACGCTGACCAACACCGGTTCGCGCGGTGCGCTCTTCGACACCCCGGTCGTCTTCCTGCCGCAGAGCGCCATCCTCGGCACCGGGGTTGTCTACAAGAAGCCCATCGTCGTCAGCCAGGGTGGCCTCGACGCGATCGCGATCCGCTCGACCGTGTTCCTGGCTCTGTCCTATGATCACCGCATCATTGACGGCGCGGATGCTTCACGCTTCCTCGTCACCATGAAGCAGCGTCTCGAGGCAGGTGCCTTCGAAGCAAACCTCGGCATCTAGTCGATGTCGTCCGTGAGACCGGACCTTGACCAGTAGTCGAAAATATCCCTGATTCGCCAGCCGGCCTCGCCCTTGACCACAAGGACCGAGGCCGGCTGTCGTTCTGCATCCGGGGCCTGAAGCGACACGAGCGCGACATCCCCCATTCGCTCCACCAGAACCGCCGCCCACGACGACCAATCCTCGAATTCGGCGACCTCGCCGCCCTGTTGCATCATGCGCAGGGTGTAGCTGTCGGCCGCCAGAGCCGCCGATTGCGCCTGGTGCACGGCATCGAGGCAGACCACCGAAACCTCCGCAAGGCACCGGCTGCGGACCCGCAGCAGGGCCGGAAGCGCGACCACCGGGTCGTCACCGGTCACCACGGTTTCCTCTCGGGGAGACCCGTCGCCGCCTACTTCGTCGCCGTCAGCGGTGGTCGACTCGGCCGGCTTTGAGGAGCCCTCCGGCCGCGCTCCGTCGGTGTGTGCGGATCCACCCGCAGCCAGCGCCATCACCGCCAGTCCCGTACTCAACAGGGCCACGAGGGCCACGAGGAGCAGCGGCCCACGGCGGAGGCGGAACCGCCGGCCCAGCAGCGACTTCAGCCCACCGGCCAGGTGACCTTCCCACAGCCGGCCAACCGCCGTGCGAGCACGCGAGACCCGGCTGCCGAGCATCCGTTTGGCCCGGGGATCCTCTGCGGCAAAGCGGACCTTCTCCGTGGGAGCACATCCGACGAAATCGTCACTCAGAGGTCTCCGGAGCCAGTCGACGGCCGGTTGCGGCCCGCTGACGGCCTCGGGGCTCCGACCCAGCCTCACCGGCCTGGCCTCGGCCCAGGCGAACAGGAGATGCTCGACCTCGCCCCAGGTACGGGCCGCCGAGCCAGCGGCCGGCACCGCACACCACCGTTCCAGGTCGCGGAGGACCGTCGGGACCGGCACGACGGGATCGACGTGGTCGAGCACCGTCCGGATGACCTGCGCGAGCCGGCCGTGCACCAGGGCGAGCGCCTCGGACCGCCCGCGACCGGCCTCGGGCAGCGCCCGGAGCTCTCCCAGCCCGGTCAGGACCGGGCGCCCGCTGGAGTCGAAGAGAATGCTCGCGAGGCTGACGGCCGGATGGATCAGGCCGATGGCCTGCAGCTCCGCCAATGCGGCCGCGATCGGCGCCAGGATCGTGACCGCCTCCCCGGGAAGCAAGTGGCTGCGGCCCTCCAGAAAGCCGCTCAGCGACCCGCCCGTGAGCTGTTCCAGTACGAGGCAGGTGCGGCCATCGGCCAGGGTGCCGACATCGACGAGCGTGGTCAGCCGTCCGACCGTCAGGGTGGTCAGGGCTTGGACCTCCCGTTCGATCGAGAGGTCATCCGTTCCCGGATGGAAGACCTTGAGCACGACGGACGTCGTGGAGCCACCCTGCTCCCACCCCCGCGCCTCATCCCCGGTCGAGGTCGACGGGGACGGCGCCACGCCCACATACAGGTCGGCCCGGTCGGTTGACGCCAAGCGCCGCAGAGCGCGGTAGCCTGCGACCAATGTGGGGCCGCCGCCGGGTACCGAGCCGGTCGAGTGCGGCGGGGACGCGGGCCCCGGATTGCGGACGCGTCGACCGCGAGTTCTCATACCGGACATGCTGGCCTCGCCGCTCCCCTCCCGGCCGACCCGGACTCGGTTCGGGGACAACCGGGCCGCCAACCCCGTGGGGAGGAGCGCCGGGGTTTAGGATGAGGGCATGCTCGACTTTGTCGTCGCGGGGCTAAGCGCCAACTCCGTGCCGTATGTTGAGGGCCTTGAGCTCCAACGCGCAGTCCACCGTTCCGTCGTCTCCGGGGAGAGGTCGGACACCGTCATCTTTCTCGAACATCCGAGTGTGTATACCGCCGGGAAGCGCACAGCTCCTGAGGAGCGTCCCCGAAACGGAACCCCCGTCATCGACGCGGACCGCGGTGGGAAGATCACCTGGCACGGCCCCGGGCAGCTGGTCGGGTATCCGGTTATTCGCCTCCGGGAGCCCGTCGACGTCGTCGGCTACGTGCGCCTCCTCGAGGGGATCCTCATCGACGCCCTCCTGGGCTTCGACATCGTCGGCTGCCGAATCTCGGGCCGTTCAGGAGTCTGGGTCGGCCCGGAGGGCCGGGAAGACAAAATCGCCGCCATCGGAATCCGCGTCGCGGAAGGAGTGACCATGCACGGCTTCGCCCTCAACTGCAACAACTCGCTCGAACCCTACGACCACATCATCGCCTGCGGGATCAAGGACGCCGGCGTCACCACCATCTCGAGAATGGTCGGCCACGACGTGAAACCGGCCGACCTCATCGCCCCCATCACGGCCCAGTTCGAGACCGTCTGGGCGGTGTCCGCATGAGCGCGGCGCCCGAGGGACGCAAGATGCTCCGCCTTGAGATCCGCAATATGGAAACGCCGATCGAACGTAAGCCCGCCTGGATCAAGACGGTGGCGAAGATGGGACCGGAGTACCGCAAGCTCCAAAACCTGGTGAAGGGCGAAAACCTGCACACCGTGTGCCAGGAGGCCGGCTGCCCTAACATCTTCGAATGCTGGGAAGACCGCGAGGCGACCTTCCTGATCGGCGGGTCACAGTGCACGAGGCGGTGCGACTTCTGCCAGATCGATACCGGCAAACCTGCCGAGTACGACACGGATGAGCCGCGCCGTGTCGCGGAATCCGTCGTCAAGATGAATCTGCGCTACGCCACGGTGACGGGTGTCGCCCGCGACGACCTGCCAGACGAGGGCTCCTGGCTCTACGCGGAGACCATCCGGCAGATCCATCAGCAGAGTCCCGGAACCGGCGTCGAGATTCTGGTCCCGGACTTCTCCGGCAACCCGGACCACCTCGGCGAGGTCTTCTCCGCCCAGCCCGAGGTCTTCGGCCACAATGTGGAGACCGTCCCGAGAATCTTCAAGCGAATCCGGCCGGCATTCCGCTACGAACGGTCCCTGGACGTCCTCACCCAGGGCCGCGATGCGGGACTTATCACGAAATCGAATCTGATCCTGGGCATGGGCGAGGAGCGCGCGGAGGTCAGCCAGGCCCTCCAGGACCTGCACGACGCCGGGACCGACATCATCACGATCACCCAGTATCTGCGGCCGAGCGCGCGTCATCTGCCCGTGGCCCGCTGGGTGAAGCCGGAGGAGTTCGTCGAACTCAAGGAGGAAGCCGAGGCCATCGGTTTCCTTGGTGTGCTCTCCGGCCCGCTTGTGCGCTCGTCCTATCGGGCCGGCCGGCTCTGGGCCCAGTCCATGCTGGCGACCGGTCGCGAAGTTCCGCCGCAACTGCGCCACCTGGCGGACGCATCCCTCGGGTTCGCGCAGGCGGTCTCCTGATCAAAAATCGGTCACAAGACATTCGGGTGACTGGGTAGTCTTGGAACCATGGCACGCAGCAAGGACAAGACTCCCCGCCCCCCCAAGAAGCCCGGCCGCATGAAGCAAATGTGGCAGGTGTTCCAGATGACACGCCGCTACGACAAGAAGATCGTGTTGTTCATGGTTCTCGGCTTCGTGGTGCCCGTCGCGGTCGCGCTGGGACTTGCCCTTATTCTGTCCCCCGGAAGCATCCTCAACATCGTCTTGTGGACGATTTCGGGTGTGCTCACCGGAATCCTCGCCATGCTCATCATCCTGGGCCAGCGGGCCGAGAAAGCCGCATACACGCAGATCGAGGGCCAGCCCGGCGCCGTCGGCGCGGTGCTGCGCGGTTCGCTGAAGCGCGGTTGGGTGGGAAGTGAGATGCCCGTCGCCGTCAACGGCAAGACTCAGGATGCCGTGTACCGGGCTGTCGGCCGCGGCGGCGTGGTGCTGATCAGTGAAGGGCCGCGCACCCGAACAGCCCGCATGCTCGAGGAAGAGCGCCGGATGGTGACCAGGCTCGGCGGCAGCATCGCCGTCACCATCATCAGCGTCGGCCCCGACGCCGATGCCGTGCCGCTGCACAAACTGGCCCGGCGCCTCACCCGGATCAAGCCCACCCTGACCAAGGCCGAGGTGCTCGCCGTGAACAACCGGTTGAATTCCATGACAAAGAAACTGCCGATCCCCAAGGGCGTCGACCCGATGAAGGCGCGTCCGCAGCGCGGAAACTAGGCACTTCCCCTCGCGGCTCAGGCTAGGAGCGGATGAGCACCGTTCCCGCGACCTTGTCGTGGAAACCGCGCTGGTCCGAGTCCCAGACCAGAGCCGGGGCCGCCAGCCCGAGCAGCAGGGACCGCACGACGGGGCGCCACAACCCGACCCAACCCGGCTGGAGCGGGACGACCCGGAGCCCGACCAGACGGTGGCCGATGCTGCCGCCGATGGTCGGGATGAACACGATCTGGAGCCCCACGAAAATGGCGGTCACAGCGAAGCCGTTGACCACGCCGCTCGTGCTGAAGAACAGTGCCGCCGCTCCGTAGGCCAGGGCCCAGTCCAGCGCGAGGGCGCCGATCCTGCGGCCGACACGCCCCACGGAACGGGTTCCCTCGTTCGGCAGGCCGAGGCGCTCCCCCGGCCAACGGCTCGGTGGAAGTTGTCCAAAAGTGGTCGAATTCGAGGCTGCGGCAAACACGGGCTGAGTCTACCGAGCGGGCCCCGCTGTAACATGTGTGAAACGTAAGCGTCACTGCCGGGTAATGGCATCCCAGTAGCCTCAAAGGAGCCGCAGCGCGCGACTTACACGTTCTATGCCCACGTCGTTTGGAGAAAAAACCGCATGTTCCGCGATTCGTCAGAAGTGCTCAAGTTCATCAAAGACACGGACGTCAAGTTCCTTGACATCCGTTTCACCGATTTGCCGGGTGTTCAGCAGCACTTCAACATCCCCGCGTCGACCGTCGATGAGGAGTTCTTCACGGTCGGGCAGATGTTCGACGGTTCGTCGATCCGCGGTTTCGCGTCGATCCACGAATCCGACATGCAGCTGATCCCGGACGTGACCACGGCCTACATCGACGCGTTCCGCACCGAGCGCACCCTCATCATGCTTTTCGACATCTACAACCCGCGCAACGGCGAGATCTATTCGAAGGACCCGCGTCAGGTTGCCAAGAAGGCCGAGAAGTACCTGGCTTCGACCGGGATCGCGGACACCGCATTCTTCGCTCCGGAGGCCGAGTTCTACATCTTCGACGATGTTCGCTACGAAGTGAACCAGCACTCCAGCTTCTACTCCGTGGACTCCAGCGAGGGTGCCTGGAACTCGGGCAAGGAAGAGGTCGGCGGGAACCTCGCCAACAAGACGCCTTTTAAGGGCGGCTACTTCCCCGTCAGCCCGGTCGACCAGCACGCCGACCTGCGCGACGACATCTGCCTCAAGCTGATTGACGCCGGACTCATCCTGGAACGCAGCCACCACGAGGTCGGCACCGGCGGCCAGGGCGAGATCAATTACCGCTTCGACACCATGGTGCACGCAGCCGACGATCTGCTCAAGTTCAAGTACATCGTCAAGAACACCTCGGCCGAGTGGGGAAAGACGGCCACCTTCATGCCGAAGCCTCTGTTCGGCGACAACGGCTCCGGCATGCACACGCACCAGTCACTGTGGGCCGACGGCAAGCCCCTTTTCTACGACGAGTCCGGCTACGGCGGACTGTCCGACGTCGCCCGCTGGTACATCGGTGGTCTGCTCAAGCACGCACCGGCCGTACTCGCCTTCACAAACCCGAGCGTCAACTCCTACCACCGTCTGGTGCCGGGGTTCGAAGCTCCCGTCAACCTCGTCTACTCGGCGGGTAACCGCTCGGCGTCCATCCGGATCCCGATCACGGGCACCAACCCGAAGGCGAAGCGCATCGAGTTCCGCGCTCCCGATGCCTCGGGCAACCCGTACCTCGCCTTCGCCGCCCAGCTGATGGCCGGACTGGACGGCATCAAGAACCGGATCGAACCGCACGAGCCGGTCGACAAGGACCTCTACGAGCTGCCGCCCGAAGAGGCCAAGAACATCCCGCAGGTTCCCGCATCGCTCGGCGAGGCCCTCGTAGCCCTCGAGAACGACCACGACTTCCTGCTTGCCGGTAACGTCTTCACGCCCGAACTGATCGAAACCTGGATCGACTACAAGCGTGAGATGGAAATCAAGCCGCTCGCGCAGCGTCCGCACCCGTTCGAGTTCGAGCTCTACTACGGCGTCTAGACCGTAGCCCCGGCAACCGGCTGGGTATAGGCAGGAGGACCTCATCCCCTCGGGGATGCGGTCCACCTGCCTATACCGGACCTACCCGCCGAAGGGGCCGGCGCGCTCCACCGGCCCGTAGAACAGGCGCTCGAACACCGCGCGGGCGCGGCGGGTCACCGAGAGGTATTCCTCCTCGAGCTGGTTGGCAGAGCCCGGCGGGTATTCCATCACCCGGGCGACGCCCTCGAGCTGCACGCGGTCGGTCGGGAGGACATCCGCGGTCTTGTTGGTCCAGAGGGTGATCGCGGACCGGCAGCGGGACGCGAAGAGCCACGCGGTGGTGAGAGTTTCGGCATCCGTCTCGTTGACCAGGCCCGCGGCGACGGCCGCGCGGAGGGCGCCGAGCGTCGACGAGGTACGCAGCTCGGCGATGTCGGCCGCATGCTGCAGCTGAAGCAGCTGCACGAACCACTCCACGTCGCTCAACGACCCTCGGCCGAGCTTGAGGTGCCGGTTGGGATCGGCGCCCTGCGGCAGCCGTTCGTTTTCGACTCTGGCCTTGATCCGCTTGACCTCACGGATCGCCTGTTCGCTGATCGATGACGGATACCGCACCTCGTCGGCGACGGCCTCGAAGTCGGCCAGGAGCCGGGCATCGCCGGCGACTCCTCTCCCCCGCAACAGCGCCTGTGCCTCCCAGGTGAGCGACCAACGCCGATAGTAGGCCTCGTAGGACTCGAGGGACCTGGCAACGGAACCGTTCTTCCCCTCAGGGCGCAGCCCGATGTCCAGGTCCAGAGGCAGGCGGTTGTCATCGGTGAGCCGCGACAATTCCTTGACGATGAACTTCGCCCGGTCGTGGGCTGCCTCGCCGGTGAGGGTGCCCGGACGAAAGACGTACATCACGTCGGCATCCGAGCCGAACCCCAGTTCCGAGCCGCCGAACCGGCCCATGCCGATCACGGCGAATTCGATCCCGTCGGCGTCCTGACCGTCTTCGGCACCGTCGAGCGTGGTGCCACGGATGGCGGCGAGCACCCCCTCGATGATGGTGGCGGTGACGTCGGTGAGCCCCGTCGCCAGCTCGTCGATGCTGACCTGGCCCAGGATCGCCGAGAACGCCAGCCGCAGCATTTCGCGGCGCCGGGCCGTGCGCAGGATCGAGGCGGCCGCATCCGGGCTCTCGTGCCGTGCCAGCACGGCGCGGGCCTCCTCACGGAGGGTGGCCGCGCTGCGGGGCCGCAGGTCGTCCTCGTCTTCCAGCCAGGCCACGGATTCGGGAATCGTCTCCAGGAGCTCGCCGACGAAACGGGATGAGGACAGCACCCGGGTGAGTCGCTCGGCGGCCCCGGATGAGTCGCGGAGCATGCGCAGGAACCAGTAGGTCGTACCGAGACTGTCGCTCAGGCGCCGGAACGCGAGCAGCCCGTAGTCGGGGTCGGCTCCCTCGGAGAACCATTGCAGCAGCACAGGCAGTAGATTGCGCTGAATCGTCGCCCGTCGGGACACCCCGCCGGTGAGGGCCGCGATGTGACCGAGGGCGCCCTTGGTATTGCGGAATCCGATGGCGGCCAGCCGGGCCTCGGCCTGGGCGCTGGTGAGGCCCAGCCCGTCCGCGGGAAGCGCGGCCACCGCCGACAGGAGAGGGCGGTAGAACAGGCGCTCATGCAGGCCGCGCACCCGGTGCTTGGTGTTCAGCCACCGGACGCTCAGCTGGGCGGCGTTCGGGGCGAGCCCGGTCGCCCGGGCGAGGACGCGCAGGCTCGACTCGTCGCGCGGGACAAGGTGGGTGCGCCGGAGCTTCTCCAGCTGCAGGCGGTGCTCCATCAGCCTCAGGATGCGGTACTCCTGAGCGAACTCGGCCGCTTCAGCGCGCCCGACATATCCGCTCTCGGCCAGCGCGGTCAGCGCTGGCAGGGTGCCGGCCTGCCGAACCGCCGGATCCGCCTGACCGTGCACGAGCTGCAGAAGCTGCACGGTGAACTCGATGTCGCGGAGGCCGCCGGGGCCGAGCTTCAGCTGCACGGCGACTTCGTCCTCCGGAATGTTCTTGGTGACGCGCTCGCGCATCCGCTGCACGGACTCGACGAAATTCTCCCGGCTGGCACTGGTCCACACCTTCGGGGACACCGCCGCCACATACCGGCCCCCGAGCTCGAGGTCGCCCGCCAGCGGTCTGGCCTTCAGCAGCGCCTGGAACTCCCAGCTCTTCGCCCAACGGTCGTAGTAGGCCAGGTGAGACTCAAGGGATCGCACCAGGGCGCCGGACTTGCCCTCGGGACGGAGGTTCGGGTCCACTTCCCAGAGCTCGGGTTCGACGGCGGGCTGATTCAGGCCCCGCATCAGCAGGATCGCGAGCCGGGTGGCGATATCGACCGCGCGCGGCGCTTCCAGGCCGGCGGCCGGGTCACCCTCGGCGACGAAGATCACGTCGACATCACTGACGTAGTTCAGTTCGCCGGCGCCGGCTTTGCCCATGCCGATCACCGCGAGCCGGGTGGCGCGCACCTCTTCCTCCGGGAATACGCCTCGCCCCGCGACCAAACCGGTGGACATGCTCCGCGCGACGGCCAAGGAGGCCTCCAGCGCGGCGGCCGCCAGGTCGGCGAGCGTGCGGGCGACGGCGTCCAGGCCCGCGACCGGGTCGGCCTGCTCGAGGTCGTAGGCGGCCAGCTGCGCCAGGCGGCGCCGATAGCGCACCCGCAGGGCGACCCAGCCCTCATCGTCGACGAGGCTGGCGAACCCGTCCCGGGTACCGACCGCATCCAGCAGGTCCTCGATCAGTTCCGGCAGGTCGGGAAGGGTCGTGAGCGGCTGGGCGAGAACCGTCAATTCCTCCGGATGACGCAGGAAGAACTCGGTCAGTCCGCTCGACGCGCCGACGACCCGCAGCAGCCGCTGGGTCTGCTCCGGGTGCAGCAACAACGCCCGCACCTCGTGCGGTGCCTGGCGCAGCAGCGAAACGAGGGCCGCGAGGGCGGCATCCGGGTTGGCAGTCTTGCCGAGCAGCGGCAGCAGTGCGGCCGATTCGGGTCCGCCCAGGTCACCGACCTCATCCAGCCGAAAACGCACCTCTCGTAGCTCGACGAAGCCTACCCGGGCGAGCTCGGTCAGGGTCAGCTGTTCCCGTGCCATCGGGTCTCGTCTCCCGCTGTTAGAGCATCTCGAGGTTCTTGTCGAGCTCGAAGGGAGTGACCTGCGAGCGGTACTCCTTCCACTCCTGGCGCTTGTTGAGCAGCACATAGTTGAACACGTGCTCGCCCAGCGTCTCGGCGACCAACTCGGACTCCTCCATGTACTGGATCGCGTGGTCCAGGCTCGCTGGAAGCTGCCGGTAGCCCAGGGCGCGCCGCTCGGTGTCGCTCAGGCCCCACACATTGTCCTCGGCCTCGGGGGGAAGCTCGTAGCCCTCTTCGATTCCCTTGAGCCCGGCGGCCAGCATGAGGGAGTACGCGAGGTACGGATTCGCTGCCGAGTCGATGGCCCGGTACTCGACGCGGGCGCTCTGCCCCTTATTAGGCTTGTAGAGTGGCACCCGGATCAGGGCGGACCGGTTGTTGTGACCCCAGCACACAAAGCTGGGGGCTTCGTCTCCACCCCACAGGCGCTTGTAGGAGTTCACGAACTGGTTCGTGACGGCGGTGATCTCCGGGGCATGCTTGAGCAGCCCGGCGATGAACTGGCGGCCGGTCTTGGAGAGCTGGTATTGCGCGCCCGCCTCGAAGAACGCGTTGGTGTCGCCCTCGAACAATGACAGGTGCGTGTGCATTCCTGACCCGGGGTGCTCCGACATCGGCTTCGGCATGAACGTCGCGTAGACGCCCTGCTCGATGGCCACTTCCTTGATGACCGTGCGGAAGGTCATGATGTTATCCGCCGTGGTCAGCGCATCCGCGTAGCGCAGGTCGATCTCGTTCTGACCGGGACCTGCCTCGTGGTGGCTGAATTCCACAGAAATGCCAAGGTCTTCGAGCATCCGCACCGACCGGCGGCGGAAGTCGTGGGCTGTGCCGCCGGGAACGTTGTCGAAGTAGCCGGCGTGGTCCACCGGCACGGGGCCGTTCTTGCCATACTTGGACGACTTGAGCAGGTAGAACTCAATTTCGGGGTGGGTGTAGAACGTGAAACCGCGGTCGGCTGCCTTGGCCAGCGTGCGCTTAAGCACATTTCGCGGATCGGCGACGGCCGGCTGACCGTCCGGCGTCATGATGTCGCAGAACATGCGGGCGGTCGGGTCGATCTCACCGCGCCAGGGCAGGATCTGGAACGTGGTCGGGTCCGGGTGCGCGAGCACATCCGCCTCGAACGACCGGGTGAGACCCTCGATCGCCGAACCGTCGAAACCGAGACCCTCGGCGAATGCGCCCTCAACCTCTGCGGGTGCGATGGCCACCGATTTGAGGGTGCCGACGACATCCGTGAACCAGAGTCGGATGAACTTGATTCCCCGCTCCTCGATGGTCCGAAGAACGAAGTCGCGCTGCTTGTCCATTCACGCCCTTTCTTGTCGCTCCCTAGGCTACTGTCTGGCGCCGGCTCTCGGGCGAAACCGGCCGCCGATCGGCCTGAACGCGCCCTGACTACACTTGAGGCATGCCAGAGTCGACCGTTCCGGATGAACCCCAGCCCGTCAGCGAGCTGAATCCCTTCGTTTCCGTGCAGTCCGGACCCAAACGGGTGCGCACGCGCCATTTTCACAACGCCAAGCAGCAGGGCATCCCGATAACGGGGCTCACCAGCTACGACATGCTCACGGCCCAGATCTTCGACCAGGCCGGCATCGACTTCCTGCTCGTGGGCGATTCGGCCGGTAACAACGTGTTCGGCTACGAGACCACCCTTCCGGTGACGGTCGACGAACTCATCCCGCTCACCCGGGCCGTCGCGCGCGCCGTGACCCGCGCACTCGTCGTCGCGGACATGCCCTTCGGTTCGTACGAGACTGGCCAGAGCGAGGCCCTGCACACCGCCGTGCGTTTCATGAAGGAAGCGCAGGCCCACGCGGTCAAGCTTGAAGGCGGGGTTCGCAGCCACAAGCAGATCAAGCGCATCGTGTCATCGGGGATCCCCGTCATGGGGCATGTCGGCTTCACCCCTCAGAGCGAGCACGGGCTGGGCGGACACATGATCCAGGGCCGCGGCGAGGCCGCGGAACAGCTGATCGAAGACGCCCTCGCGGTGCAGGACGCCGGCGCCTTCGCGGTCGTGCTCGAGATGGTCCCGGCGACGGTCGCGGCACTGGTCACCGCACGGCTCGACATCCCCACGATCGGGGTGGGTGCTGGGCCCGACGTAGACGGCCAGCTGTTGGTATGGACGGATTTCGCCGGCATGACCGAGGGGCGGGTGCCCCGATTCGTTCGGCAGTACGCCAACCTGCGCGGCGTGCTGACGGATGCTGTGCACCGGTTCAAGGACGACGTCGACTCCGGCGCGTACCCCGGGCCGGAACACAGCTACGAGTAAAACTCGCCGCTCGCGGGACTAGCGGTCGTTCTCGGCCTCTTCCGCGGCCCATTTGGCGCTGTTCGCGCGCAGCTTCTCCAGCGCGTGGACGGCCTCCTCCCGGGTGGTGAATGGCCCGACGCGGTCCGCGGAGGGGGACTGCATCCCCTGTTCGACCGCGCCCGTGCGCATGTTGTACCAGAACTGATGATCGGTGCCTTCGGACATAAGCTTGATCCTATGCCTAAGGATTCTGTTGGTCACCTCCTCCCGGGCGCGGTTTCTCCGCTCCGCTCCGTTCCCCGCCACATCGTGCGCCCGGAGTACGTCGGCAAGGGGATGCCCTCGCCCTACACAGGATCGGATCTGTACTCCTCCGAGCGCATCGAGCTGATCCGGGAATCAGGACGGATTGCGGCCGGGGCCATCGAAGCGGTCGCACAGGCCATCCGCCCCGGCGTGACGACAGAGGAACTCGACCGGATCGGCCACGAGTTCATGATCGAGCGTGACGCCTACCCGTCGACGCTCGGCTATCGGGGGTTCCCCAAATCACTGTGCAGTTCCGTGAACGAGGTCATCTGCCACGGCATCCCGGACGACACCGTTCTTGAGAACGGCGACATCGTCAACATAGACGTCACCGCCTACAAAAACGGTGTGCACGGCGACACGAACGCCACCTTCATCGTCGGCGAGGCACGGGACGAGGTCAGGCTTCTCGTCGAACGCACCCGGGAGGCTCTCGCCCGCGGTATCAGGGCCGTCGCTCCCGGACGCCAGGTGAACGTGATCGGCCGCACCATCGAGTCCTTCGCCAAGAGGTTCGGCTACGGGGTCGTTCGGGACTTCACCGGACACGGCGTCGGCGAGGCCTTCCACTCCGGCCTGATCATCCCGCACTACGACTCCGCTCCCGTCTACGACACCGTGATGGAGGTCGGCATGGTCTTCACGATCGAACCGATGCTCACCCTGGGCGGGACCGACTGGGACATGTGGGCGGATGACTGGACCGTGACGACCCGGGACAAGAGCATCACCGCCCAGTTTGAGCACACCCTCGTGGTGACCGACCGCGGCGCCGAGATCCTCACCCTCTCCTGACAACCGGTAGGTTTTGACTATGAGTTCAACCATGGCCATCGGCATTGACATTGGCGGCACCGGGATCAAGGGAGCAGTGGTCGATCTGTCCACCGGCAAGCTCCTGTCCGATCGCATGAAGCTTCCCACGCCTAAAGGCGGCCGACCAGCCGACATCATCGAAACGACCAGGACCCTCCTGACAACCGTTTCCGCCGAGGAGGGTGCCGGCGCGCTGCCGGTGGGCATCTGCTTCCCCGCCGTCGTCAAGAACGGCCACACCATGTCGGCCGCCAACGTCTCGGACAAGTGGATCGGCCTCTCCGCCGAGAATCTCTTCCAGAAGGGTCTCGGCCAGCCCATTCATTTCGTGAACGACGCGGATGCCGCCGGCTACGCGGAGGCGCAGTTCGGCGCGGCGAAGGGGGTGAAGGGAGTGGTCATCATGACGACCCTCGGCACCGGAATCGGAACCGCACTGCTCAACGACGGTTTGCTGGTGCCGAACACCGAACTCGGCCATCTGCAGATCGAGGGCGTCGACTACGAAACCAAGGCCGCGTACTCCGCCAAGGAGCGGGAGAACATGAGCTGGGAAAAATGGGCCGGTCGGCTGCAGAAGTACTACTCGACCTTGGAAGCACTGTTCTCGCCGGACCTCTTCATCGTCGGCGGCGGCGTGTCCAAGCACCACCAGGACTTCCTGCCCCTTCTGCGACTGAAGACAGCCATCATCCCGGCCGTGCATCGCAACAACGCGGGAATCCTCGGGGCCGCCGCACTCGCCGTCAAGCATCAGGACTGACCTGCCCGGGGCGGCAGAGCACCCCGGCGCAGAACCTGGCGGCCGGAAGGTGGAATGGGCCGGCTGTTACGCCGGGTTCTGTCCCGATGCCGAAGCACCCTGGACGGCCATCTATCTCGGGACTACGTTGCCGCAGCCCTCTAGCGGTCTACCCGGAAACTCGGCGAGCCGCCTTGGCGTTTCCTGTCTGACCTTGCTCCGGACGAGGTTTACCTAGCCGACCAGGTCACCCTGGCCTCTGGTGGTCTCTTACACCACCGTTTCACCCTTACCACCGGCCGAAACCGGAGGCGGTCTACTTTCTGTGGCACTGTCTCGCGGGTTACCCCGGGTGGGCGTTACCCACCATCCTGCTCTGCGGAGCCCGGACGTTCCTCGGCATCCGCTGACCCGAAGGTAGCGGATGACGCGACCGTCTTGCCGACCCATTCCACAGTCCAGAATACAGGCCGCCGGCGGGGCCCGGCTCCACCTAGATCCCGGACTCCTCCGTGCGAACCAGGATCGCCCCGCAGTCCGGGCAGAACAGGACCTCGTCGGCCGGCGAGGAACGCACGGCATCGAGGTCGCTGCCGGTGAGCGTCATCGTGCAGCCGCTGCAGGTGCGCGCCCGCAACAGGGCGGCAGCGTTGCCCCGCCCCGTCACGAAGCGCTTCTCGTACAGCGTGGCGAGGTCCTCGGCGACGCTGCCGGCGACGGCGGCCCGGTCCCGGCGGAGTTCGCCGAGCTGCCGGTTCAGATCGGCGAGGCTTTCGTTGCGCGCCTGCTCGGCGTCGTGGATCCGGAGCGCGATCGCGTCCCGCTCCGCCTCCACCGCGGAGACGGTCGCATCGCTCTCCTCGAGCCGTTCCATCACCGCGATCTCGATCTCCTCGAGCGCCAGGAGGCGCTTGCGCAGCGCCGCAAGTTCCGTCTCCAAAGCCTGCACGTCTTTCACCGAGGAAGTGTGCTGAACCCGGTCGGTGTCCCGCGCGATGCGCTTCTCGACCACTTCGACGTCGGATTCGATCCGCGCCAGCTCGGTGCGCACGTCATCACGTTCGCCGACGCGGGTGCCGAAGGCCATCCGAGTGGTGTCGAACAACGTGGTGAGTTCCCGGATCTCGGCGTGCTGGGGCAGGGCCTTCGTCTGATGCTCGACCTGCTGCAGCCGGATGTCGAGGGCCTGAAGCCGGAGAAGCTCTTTCTGTTCTACTGGGGATGCCTTCACGATGTCCTGACCTTTGCGAATAGAAATATGAACGAGCGTTGGGGGTGGATCCGAACTTCATCGGCAGGCTACTGCACGATCGCGAAGTCCCAGGGATCCGTGCGCAGGGAACTGCTGGTGATGCGCACACCGGGCAGAAGAGCCCGCAGCTGTTCGGCGGCCGGCTCGATCCAGAGCCATTCACTGGCCCAGTGCGACACGTCGATCAGGGCAGGGGTGCCCCCCGACAGCCCGGACTGCTCACGGGCCTCCGACGCCGGGTGGTGACGGAGGTCGGAGGTGATATAGACGTCGGACGCCTGCACGGCGGGATGAGGGAGAAGGGAATCGCCTGCACCACCGCAGAGCGAGACGGTTTTGACGACACTGCCGTACTCCCCCGAGACCCGGACGCCGGTGGCGGTCGCCGGCAGGAGCTGGGCGAGCCGGTGGGCCAGTTGGCCCAGGGTGATCGGGTGCGCGAGCCGGCCGACCCGGCCGATTCCCGTTCCCGCCGCGGCGCCCGCCGTGATGGGGGTTGCGTCAATGAGGCCGAGTCGGGTGGCGAGGATGTCCGAGACGCCGTCTACGACGACATCCGCGTTGGTGTGGGCCGCAAGGAGAGCGCAATTCGCTCGGATCAGACGACCGATCAGGGCGCCCTTGTAACGGTCTTCGGCGACCGACGTGACGCCGCGCAGCAGGAGCGGATGGTGCACCAGGAGCAGGTCTGCGTCATGTCCGACCGCCTCGTCCACGGTCGCGGAGACGGCGTCCACGGCCAGGTGGATCGATTCGACGGGCTGGCCGGGGTTGCCGCAGACCAGACCCGGGGCGTCCCAGACTTCGGCACCGGACAACGGCCACAGTTCATAGATGATCCGACTGACATCGGCGAGTGAGACGGGCACCTCGTCAGCCTACCGGTGACGAGGCGGTGCGCCCTCCTGACGACGGTTGACCGGAATTCCGAGGAACTGCAAGCGCGGTCACCGCCACCAGAACCAGCCCGAGCCCGGCCCAGCCGGACGGTGGCAACCGCTCGCCGACGATCAGGACCGCCAGCAGCGTAGCCACGAGAGGTTCGACCAGGGTGAGGCTGGTCGCCGTGCTGCCGCAGACCGTGCGCGGGCCGCGGCCGAAGAGCAGATAGGCGGCGAACATGGGCCCGATCGCGCGAGCAGCCCGAGCAGAACGCCCAGAGGAGCGGACCCGGCGGCCTGGTCCGACTGCCGGCCGGTGATCAGCAGAATCGTGCCGAGCAGAGCCACCAGTGTGCACAGTGTCCAGAGCCGTGTGACTGCCCTTGGTCGCCAGCGGGCTGGCGCTGACGGGCAGGAAGTGCGCGGCCGTGCCCGTCGTTCCCCAGAGCAGCGCAGCCAGAAAGATGGGGGCCACGCTGAGCCGGCTCGTGACGGTTCGCGGCGGCGTCACCATCCGAGAGTGCCGGGAGCCCCCTTGAACGGTCCGACGACCCGGGAGGTGATCCAGCCGCCGTAGAAGTCGCCCGGCTGAGGCAGCACCGCTTCCCCGTTCACGGTAACGAGGTCCATCCGTCCGGGGTACAGCGCGACGCGGTTCGCCAGATCCTCGAAGCCCCGCGTCGGCGACGGGTAGTACCACCCGGCCGCCTCCTCCACACGCCCCGGGGTGACCACGCTCAGGTACGACGCCTCGCCCTTGTACTCGCAGTACGATCGGCCGGTCACCGGTTCGAGGCTCCCCGCCCGGAACGCGGAGCGCGGCAGGTAGTAGACCGGCGGATGGCTGGTCTCGAGCACCCGGACGGCATCGTCGGTGTCGACCAGGACCAGGCCACCGAGGGTGACGACGACCCGGTCGGCACTCGTCTCCACGCGAGGCGGTCGCGGGTAATCCCAGACCGATTCCTGGCCGGGTCCGGGCACAACCCGGTTAGTGCGAAACGGCTTCATCCGGCCAGCGTACCGGGAGCGGCCGGGTGAATTCGAACATTGGACGAACCCTCCTGGCGCTGCAACTCCACGCCGAAGACGGCGGCCTGGGTGCGGCGCTCCATGCCGAGTTTGCTGAGCACCCCCGACACATAGTTCTTCACCGTCTTCTCCGCCAGGTCAAGGTGCTCGCCGATCTGGCGGTTGGTGAGGCCCCGGGAGATCAGATCGAGGACTTGCCGTTCCCGCGTCGTCAGCGCGCGGGCGGCAGGGTCGCCTCGGTCCAGCCCCAACGAGGTTGCCACCCGGCCGGCCAGCAGCGGGGTGAGCAGCGACTCCCCCCCTGCCACACGCCGGATTCCCTGCACCAGGCGATCACCGCGGATGTCCTTCAAGACATAGCCGGACGCCCCAGCCAGGACGGCGGCGCGGCTGGCCATGTCGTCGTCGAACGCCGTGAGCATCAGGCACCGGATGCCGGGATCCCTCCCCCGGATGTCCCGGCAGGCGTCGATGCCACTTCCGTCGGGCAGCCTCACGTCAAGGACCACGACGTCCGGCCGGGTGGCGGCGACCCTCGCCACGGCCTGCCGCCTCGTTGCCGCCTCCCCCACCACTTCCAGGTCAGCTTCGGCGTTGATCAGGGCAGCCAGGCCGATACGGACGACGTCGTGGTCGTCGACCACGAACACGCGCGTCATCGGGAAGTCTCTGCGGAAGCGTCGCTCACGCGCGCCGTCCAACGCAGTTCGGCACCGCGCGGCGCCCGGTCGCGCAGCGACACCATCCCCTGCCAGCGTTCGGCTCTGACCGCCAGATTAGCGACGCCGCTGCGCCGACTTGCGCCGGTCAGACCGACGCCGGTGTCGCCGATCTCGACCGTGAGGATGTGCGCTGCGACCGAGACGCGCACTTCAGCCTCCCGGGTTCCGGAGTGCCGGACCACGTTGGTCAGCCCCTCGCGCACGACCGCCACGACATCATCAGCCAGCGAGGTGGAAACGAGCAGATCGATCGCCCCGGAGAACACCACCCGCGGCGGGTGCGCAAAAAGAGGTCCGACCTCGTCGAGCAGGTCGACGATGCTGCGGCGAAGCCCGTGCCGGTCGGGGTCCGCCTGCGTCGACAACCCGAAGATCGCGGTGCGGAGGTCGGCGATGACCGCGTCGAGCGCTCCCACCTGGTCGGCCAGCCGCCGCCCGAACACCGGGTCGGCGGTCATCCCGCCGAGGGCGCGCACAGCGAGCCCGACAGCGAAGACCCGCTGAATGACCCGGTCGTGCAGCTCACGTGCGATCCGGTCGCGATCGGTGAGCACCGCCAGACGCGCCCGGTCCGTGCTGCTCCGCTCGAGGTGGCGGCCCGCATATGCCAGTCGGGCGAAATCGACGGCCGAATCGAGGTCCACGGCAGTGAACGGGGGCGCCCCGCTGGGCCGGGAGGCCGTGAGCACCACTGCGGGCGGGCCGGTTTCCCCGGCTTTGCCCAGCGGGACCACCAGGGTCGACCCGAGTATCAGGAGCGACTCGGGGCCCGCAGCCTCGCGCTCTTCCCGGCCGACGAGGACCGGCCGGCCGGTGGCCATCGCCCGGCCACACAGGCTCCCCGCCACGGGGAAGGCCAGGCCGTCCAACGGTCGAGTGGCGCTGCCATGAGCCGCGTGGACGACAAAACCGTCCCCCACGCCCGAATCAACACCAGGCGGCCCGATGACGCAGACTAGGTCCGCATCCGCAGCCGACGCGAAGATGTCTGCCAGCAACATCAGCGGGTCACCCGTTCGCTCACCCCGCAAACCCTCGATGAAATCGGCGGATGCGGCCACCCACCGCGACCGGCGCGGGAGGGGCAGGTGCGCCGGCAGGTCGATCACTGTCTCCGAGCGAGCCTCGGGACGTTCGTTCAGGGTGGCCGGGATAGTTTCGTGGGGCATGACCGCGGACCGCCTCTCGTCTGGTAGCGGGGATACTACCCGCACGGGACCTTCGGCCCTGTCCCGGTCCGGCAGGCACTGCGATCATAACGTGGGGCGGACTGTCCGGTGCGATTCCACCCCAGAGCAGGAGTCACACCCATGGTTGAAAAAGTGATCGTCGCCATTGACGGTGGGGCCGCGAGCAAGGCGGCCCTGGAGTGGGCCCTCGACCGGGTCGTGACGCTCGAACGGATGCAGGGCACGCCCGTGCAACTCGAACTCACCACAGTGGTGGAGCTGGGCTGGTACCCCGCTGAGGGATCGGACTATTCCAGTCAGCCTGCCTACGAGCGCCCGCTCGCGGAAGCCCTTCGACGGGTCGAACAGGTGGCACCCTCCTGCCGGAAGACGAGCTACATCCGCCATGGCGTCCCGGTCGATGAGCTGGCGCGGGCATCGGCGACCGCCGACCTTCTGGTCATCGGCACGAACAAGACCGGTGTTCTCGCCGGGACGGTCTTCGGCACCCTTCCCCTTCGCCTCGCGGCCCACGCCCGTTGCCCTGTCGTCGTCGTCCCCGTCAACTGGCAGGCACGTGGCGGCCACATCGTCGTGGGCATGGAGAACGACGTCACGGCCCTGGTCGCCGTTGACTTCGCGGCCCGCGAAGCCGAGCGTTACAAACTCCCTCTCGATATCGTCCACGCCTGGACCATTCCCGCGACCGTGGCCGTCGAATACGGTGCCGTCCTGCCCTACGAGGAGATACGGGACGCCCACGCGCGCATCCAGTCGGGGGCAACGAGGAGGGTTCGCGACGCGCATCCGGCGCTGCATATCGCCGAGGTTCTGAAACAGGGCACCGCGGCATCCGTGCTCGTGAATGCCTCCCAAACGGCGTCCCTCGTCGTCGTCGGCACACACGGCCGGGGTGCCGTCGGCAGCCTCTTTCTCGGTTCGGTCAGCCACGACGTGCTGATGAACCTGCCGTGCCCGGTCGCTGTGGTCCCCCGCCCGGCCGGTGAACGCGCCGAGTCCCGACCGGACTCCACGGAAGGTGTGAAGAAGCGGTGAACACCTCCTACATCGGATTCGACGGGTCGCCCGTGGTCCTGGTGCACGTCGTCGACGATGAGTGGGGGCTGCTGGGTCCCGACTACGCGCGGGAGGCCGAGCGCCGGGCGAGCAGTCTGCTCACGCAGGAGATCACCGCGGCGAAGACGCATCCCGGGCTGGACATCGGCGCGCTCGTCCTGCACGGATCTCCCGCCTGGACGCTCGCCGCGGTGCCGACATCCGACGATGTTTTGGTCGTCGGAACCCACAAGACCGGTTCCCTGAGCGGACGCGTGCTCGGCTCGCGCAGCGTTCAGATCGCCGCGGCGGCCGGCTGCACCGTCGCCGCGGTGCCGGAATCGACCACAGACAGCCGAAGCGGAGTCGTCGTGGATGTCGACCGTTTCGAGGGATCCACCTCGGCCGTCATTATCGGCGCCCAGGAGGCGCGCCGCCTTGGCCACGAACTCATCCTCGTGCATGCGCCGTCGACTTTGCGTGCGGAGCCCGGAGCTCGCGACTGCCGCGACCCCCGGCGCGTTCGTGAATCCCCGGCTGGTGCACCGGCCGCCGGCCGAGGCTCTGCTCGATGTCGGCAGCGAGGCTGCCATACCGTGCTCAGAGTTTCACATCCGAGGCCCGTGACCCAGTCGGTGATCGATTCAGTCACCAACGACGTCCTGATGAACATCAACGTGCCTGTGCTGATCGCCCGGTCCGACTGACACCCTCCGATTCGCACGCTCCGATTCGAGCGCTGTGGATAACTTAGACGGGTTCGCTGACCGGTCCGGTCTCGGTGCCGGCGACCCTGATCACGGCGACTGGGCAGGGCATGGTCAAAACGATCACATGACTGACCGAACCCAGCCAGAAGCGAGCGAACCCGTGGCGACCGTGGCTGCCCACAACGAGAAGCCGCGCACCGGTCGCCGCCGACACAAGTGCGTCCACCGGCAACTCGAGGTCGAGCCGCAGGTCAAGCACCAGGTCCGGATAGCGTTCGGCCAGCCCCACCAGCGCTTCGGAGAGGACCAGGCGGTCCGCCTCATCGGGCACCATCGGCCAGTCGATCATGGCGCGCTCTTCGGTCCAAGGGGCCGGCGCACTCCAGCAGTACAGCGCCGTCAACCGTTCGCCCGGGCGGTCCGCCTGATCCGCGGCGAATGTCACAGCGGCGAGGGATGCCTCGGAACCGTCCACCCCGACGACGACGCCGGTGCAGCGCTGTTCCTCCCGCTCGGGCACGACGACGACGAAACCGGCGGCGTAAGCAGCGATCTGCGCGGCTTGGGTGCTGAAGACATAGTCCCGAAACCGGCCCAGGGCGTGCGAGCCCACGACGAGGAGTTGCGCGCCGACGGCCCAGTCGGTGAGGGCCCCGGTGGGCGAGCCCTCGAGGACCGTCGTGCGAAAAGTCAGGTCAGGAGCGACACTGCGGGCCTCCTCACCCTCACGGGCGAGCAGCAGTTCGGCCTGCTCGCGGGCCGAGTGCAGAAACCCGGCTGGGGTCGTGCCGAAGGTCGCGTCGACGACGTGCACCAACTCGATCTCCAGGCTCCGGGGACGCGCATAGTCGAGCGCCCACTGGAGCGCAGCCCGAGCCGGCGGCCGACCGCTGACGCCCACTACAACACGGTTGTCCATGACGACCTCCTCCGCTCCCCGTCACAGCGGGCAGAACGGGGTCTACGATGTCGCGCACCGATCCGACAGAACAGGGCCGAAAGTCCCGGTGTCGGTCAGGACGTCAGTAGTCGAACTCGTCGAACTGTGGCGAATCCAGCCCGTCGCCCGTCCACGAGGCTCGGCCCGAGGCCGTGCCGACCAGGGCCTTATGGCGGAGAGTGTCCACCGTCTCCGGCTCCAACAGCTCTGACCGTGCGGAACCGGCAGTAACGCAGACCAATTGGCCGGATCCGCCGATCAGGATCTGGATGCGACCCAGCAGGCCCGTCTCTTTGACGATCGGGATGTCGACGACATCGACCTGGGGACGGAGACTTAACGCCTCGGCATAGTGCATGACGGCATCCGCAAGGTCATCGCCCGTGATGACCGATCCGCCGGGGTGAAATAGACGCTTCATGGTAGACCCCTGATTGTTCACGAAATGGACATGTGCAGCCAAGGTCTGGGGCATATTCCGATTCTAGACCGTGCGGGGTTTACAGGTCGAGAGTTCGGTTCACAACCTGTTCGGCAACCTCGACCAGCCACTGGCCGTTGTCGCGGGCATATTGACGCAGGGTCGCGAAGGCCTCTTCCATGTCGACGGTGTGGGTGAAAGCGACGACGCCCTTGGCCTGCTCGATCAGAACGCGGCTACTGAGCGCGCGTTGCAGCTACGCCCGAGCCACGCCGCTCTCCCTGATGGCGCGTTCCTGAAGAATGCCGATGGTGGCGGTGTCGGCCAGCGCCTGGACCGTGCGCAGGTCCCCCGCTCCCAGACCGCCGAGGTGATCCCAGAAGACATTGAGCGATCCGATGGTCGTCGCTCGCAGCCGCAGGGGGACCGAATGCATCGACTTGAAGCCAAGTTCGAGCGCTCCCGCCCGGAACCGTGGCCACGCCGGGGCGAGGACATCGAGGTCGGGAATGGCCACGGGTAGCCGGTCGTGTAGCACTCGACGCACGGCCCATTGCCGGCCCGCAGCTGCGATATTTCAATCAGGCGACTTCGTTCGTCGGTTGAGGCCACGACCTTGAGATCGTTGTCGTTGTAGGCGGAGAGGATGATCCCGACCGCGGACGCCCCGAAGAGTGTGGCGCAGGTCTCTACGAGTGTGTGCAGCAGGTCGACGACGTCGTACCCGACGACAAGCGGGTCGGCCAGCGTGACGAAGGTCTCAACCAACTGACCTTCACGTGTTCTGGTCACCATAATTCCATCCCAATACCCGTCTAATTCTGAAGTAAACATCAACCCTTCGCGCCACAACATAGTCCGCTACCTCGCGGACCGTGCGCGCGTGGGAGTGCGGGGGCGGCGGGAGTACAGGTCAACCGCTCCGATGTCCAACGTTCCGACGTTCCGACGTTCCGACGACCATCGGGAACGCGAACACGCCTTCGACGTCGCTCGCGCACACGGTTTCGGCGCCGAACGGTGCGCCGAGGGTGGAGATCGCCACGCCGGTGACGGGCAGCACCCGCAGGAACGGCGAACACAGGTGCGTGCTGTTCAGGTTCGCGTTGCGCAACTCCTCGACAGCGAGGCCGAACGATTGACGGTCAGACCGGGACATGACGACGTTCACCCCCCCCCGGGCATCCGTTACTCGGATCGAAATTACTCACATCGAAGTCGCTCGCGCGTGAGTGTGAACGGTGCCTTCACGACCACTCGGCTCCGCGGGAAAGCAACGATTATTCCGCGGCGGGCAGCGACTTTCTCAGTCACGCCGTTTCCAGCGTATCGCGCGGAACCCGGCTCCGTAGAGCTATTGAAGAACCTGCGTCCGACCTTTGCACGCACCGAGGATCGGTCACGGCCGGACGGGGCGTAGGCCGAGTCAGTCGGCGAACCTGCGCAGCATCTCCAGCACGACCGCGGCCGAGCGGTCGGCCGCGTCGTCGATGTGGGTGAGGTGATCGTCAACCGGTCCGCACAGGTCGGAGATGCCGCGGACCGCCACGAACGGTACGCCATGAGCGAAGCAGGTTTGAGCAGCGCCCACGGATTCCATGTCGGTGGCGAGAACCCCGGGGAACAGCACGCGGAGGCTCTCTGCGCGCTCCACGCTCACGAAGGCGTCGTTGGAGACCAGCAGCCCGCGGCGCACGACCAGCGCCGATCCGTCGGGCATCCGGGCAGCCGACTCGGCGCCCCGCAGCGCCTCAGTCGCGCCCTCGTAGCGAGCCGGCATGCCGGGCACCTGGCCGAGCGCGTACCCGAAGACGCGTGCGTCAGCGTCGCTGTTGAGGTATTCGCTCCCGATGACCACCTCGCCCACCCGCACCTGGGCGCCCACCCCGCCGGCCGAACCCGCGCTGATCACCAGCGGCGACGCCTCGGGGTCCTCGGCGCGCACAAAGAGGAGTGCGGATGTCGTCCCACCGGCCGCGTTGACCAGCCCGATGCCGCTCTGCACGAGCAGCACTTCACGCCCGGCCAAGGTGAGGCGGTGCCGGCGGGCCCAGCCGATGGCGACCGGCGGCGCGGAAGCGGTGGCCGCCGCCAGGAACGGAGCGGCCTCCTCCTCCATCGCGACCAGAATGATCGCGTCGACGGTCGTCATGCGGTGACGGTGGCCCAGGCGCCGCGGGCGGCCAGGAAGACCTTCACGGCGTCCTGGGCGGCTGCCAACGAGTGGTTGGCTCCCCAACCGCACTGAACCTCGTTGGCGGCGGGCACCTCGGTGGCGCCGAGGATGTCGGTCATGGTGGCCTCGATCAACTCGAGGACCTCGGCGTACTCCGGCTGCCCCTGCAGAATGAGGTAGAAACCGGTTTGACAGCCCATCGGCGAGAAGTCGATGACTCGGGTGGAATGGTTGCGGGAGTGCTCGGCGAAGAGGTGCTCGATCGAGTGCACTGCCGGCATCTCCAGGTGAATGACGTTGGGCTGGGTGAAGCGCACGTCGTACTTCACGATGGTGTCCCCCTGCGGCAGCATCTTGGTATCGGCCAGGCGCACGTAGGGTGCGACAACCGTGCGGTGATCGAGGTTGAACGATTCGACGTTCATTCGTGGCTGATTCACGTGTTCTCCCTGGAAGCTGTCGTGGCACTCGGCTGGGGCTCGTTCGCAACGGACGTGATCAGGGGTTTATGTGGGCCCTACCGGGCTCGAACCGATGACATCCACGGTGTAAACGTGGCGCTCTACCAACTGAGCTAAAGGCCCCTGACGCAACGGCCGGTGAAGGCCGTGGTCCATCATACAGATTCTGCGCGCCGGGTGGACCGCGGCCGGGTTCAAGCCGGCTGGAGTTCGCCGATCGCAGCCCGGTAGGCCTCCAGCGACCGGGGCTCGCCCGGCGCGGTGATGAAGCTGGCCCGGATGATCCCCTCAGGGTCGATCAAGAACGTGGCCCGGTTCGCAAAGCCCTTTTGCTCGAGGAACACCCCGTATTCCTTAGCGACCGCACCGTGCGGCCAGAAGTCGGCCAGGAGGTCGAAGGTGTACCGTTCCTGTTCCCCCCAGGCACGCAGGGCGTGACGGGAATCGACCGAGATGCCGAGCAGTTCCACCTCGTTGGCGACGAACAACGACAGATTGTCCCGCAGCTCGCACAACTCGCCACTGCAGATTCCGGAGAACGCGAGGGGGAAGAAGACCAGGGCGACCGACTTCTTCCCGCGGAACTCGCTGAGCTGCACCCGCTCGCCGAACTGGTTGAAGAGCTCGAAATCAGGAGCCTGGGTGTCATTTTCCAACGCCATGGAGCGCTTCCTTTCGTGCGCCCACGGGAACGATGCAAGGCGACGCCACAGCCTAGCCCCGCCTTCTGCCGGAACCAAGAGGAGCGTCCCGAGGGACCCTCGATTCCCGGCCCGAACGGCGCTCACCGACCGCGCACAAACCGAAGGCAAAATCTGTAGGCTTGCGTGGTGCCATCGGTCGTGATCCGACCGTCATCCGGCACCGCTAACTTGGCAGGTTCGCTTCGATGGTCTGCCCAACAGAGAGAGGTCGAGTGTGACTGTCAACGACCAGGACCCGTATTCGGTTAACAGCACGGATGCGGACCCGGAGGAAACCGCCGAATGGTCGGAATCGCTGGACGCGCTCGTATCGGCCCACGGTCACCAGCGTGGTCGGGAGATCATGCTGACGCTCCTGAAACGCTCCAAGGAACTGCACCTCGGCGTGCCCATGGTGCCGACCACGGACTACATCAATACCATCGCGGCCGGCAATGAACCCGACTTCCCCGGCGACGAAGACATCGAGCGCCGCTACCGCGCCTGGATACGCTGGAACGCCGCCGTTCTCGTGCACCGTGCTCAGCGCCCCGGAATCTCCGTCGGCGGCCACATCTCGACCTATGCATCCTCCGCTGCCCTCTACGAGGTCGGCTTCAACCACTTCTTCCGCGGCCAGGACCACCCGGGCGGCGGAGACCAGATTTTCATCCAGGGCCATGCCTCCCCCGGAACCTACGCGCGGGCCTTCCTCGAGGGCCGCCTGAGCACCGACCAACTCGACGGATTCCGCCAGGAGAAGTCCCACGGCCCCAACGGGCTGTCCTCCTACCCGCACCCGCGACTGATGCCGGAATTTTGGCAGTTCCCGACGGTCTCCATGGGACTCGGCCCGATCAACGCTATCTACCAGGCGCAAACCAACCGGTACCTCACCAACCGCGGGATCAAGGACGCCAGCGACCAGCAGGTCTGGGCGTTTCTCGGCGACGGCGAGATGGACGAGGTCGAGAGCCGCGGGCAGCTGCAGGTTGCCGCCAACGAGGGTCTCGACAACCTCAATTTCATCGTCAACTGCAACCTCCAGCGCCTCGACGGCCCGGTACGCGGCAACGGCAAGATCATCCAGGAACTGGAAAGCTTCTTCCGCGGCGCCGGCTGGAACGTCATCAAGGTCGTCTGGGGTCGCGAGTGGGACGAGCTGCTCTCCCGCGACACCGATGGCGCCCTGCGCGACCTGATGAACGCCACCCCCGACGGCGACTACCAGACGTACAAGGCCGAGAGCGGTGCGTACGTGCGTGAGCACTTCTTCGGCCGCGACCCCCGCGCGCTCAAGCTCGTCGAGGGTTACACCGACGACGACATCTGGAACCTCAAGCGCGGTGGCCACGACTACCGCAAGGTCTACGCGGCATTCAAGGCCGCATCCGAGCACAAGGGCCAGCCGACCGTCATCCTGGCCAAGACGGTCAAGGGTTACGCCCTCGGCCCGAGCTTCGAGGGCCGCAACGCGACCCACCAGATGAAGAAGTTCACCCTCGACAACCTCAAGACGTTCCGCGACAGCACCCACATGCCGATCACGGATGCCCAGCTCGAGGAGAACCCCTACCTCCCGCCGTACTTCAAGCCGGACGAGGACGATGAAGCGATCCAGTACCTGCATGAGCGCCGCCGCGCGCTCGGCGGGTACGTGCCGGAGCGTCGCAGCAAGTACACGCAGATCACCCTGCCGGGCGACGCGACCTACGCCCCCACCAAGAAGGGTTCCGGCACGCAGGAGATCGCGACCACGATGGCCTTCGTACGGCTGCTCAAGGAACTGCTGCGCGCCAAGGACTTCGGACACCGCATCGTGCCGATCATCCCGGACGAGGCTCGCACCTTCGGCATCGACGCGTTCTTCCCGAATGCCAAGATCTACAACCCCAGCGGCCAGCAGTACACCTCGGTCGACCACGCGCAGCTTTTGGCGTATAAGGAGAGCCCGCAGGGCCAGATCCTGCACGTGGGGATCAACGAAGCCGGCGCGATGGCTGCTTTCACCAACGTGGGCACGTCGTACGCAACGCAGGGTGAGCCGCTCATCCCGATCTACGTCTTCTACTCGATGTTCGGCTTCCAGCGCACGGGCGACGCCATGTGGGCCGCGGGCGATCAGATGACCCGCGGGTTCATGATCGGCGCAACCGCCGGACGCACCACCCTCACCGGTGAAGGCCTGCAGCACGCCGACGGCCACTCGCCGTTGCTGGCCTCGACGAACCCCGCCGTGGTCTCGTACGACCCGGCCTACGGCTACGAGATCGGGCACATCGTGCGGTCGGGACTCGAGCGGATGTACGGAGGAACGCACGCCGACCCCAACGTCATGTACTACATCACGGTCTACAACGAGCCGCAGGTGCAGCCGCGCGAGCCCGACGACGTGGACGTGGACGGCATCGTGCGCGGCATCCACCGCGTCAGCGTGTCCGATGTGTCCGGTCCGAAGGCGCAGCTGTTGGCCTCCGGCGTCTCCGTGCCCTGGGCGCTCGAGGCCCAGGCCCTTTTGGCCGAGGACTGGGGAGTGTCCGCCGACGTCTGGTCGGTCACCTCCTGGGCCGAACTGCGTCGCGATGGCATCGCGGTCGAGGAACACAACTTCCTCTACCCGGACGACGCGCCGCAGATCCCCTATGTGACGGAGAAGCTGGCCGGCACCGCCGGACCGTTCATCGCCGTCACCGACTTCATGCATGCGGTGCCCGATCAGATCCGGCAGTTCGTGCCCGGCGACTTCGCGACCCTCGGCGCCGACGGGTTCGGTTTCTCCGACACCCGCCCGGCGGCCCGCCGCTACTTCAAGATCGACGGACCGTCGATGGTGGTGCGCGCACTCGAACTTCTCGCTCGCCGAGGCGAGGTCGACCGCAGCGTCGTCGGCCAGGCGATCGCGAAGTACCGGTTGCACGACGTAACGGCGGGAACTACCGGTTCCGCCGGGGGCGAGAGCTAACAGCCCCCGTGGCACCCACACCGAAGACGAAGGAACAGACGCTCAGCTGGCTGCGAACGATATCCGGGGAGCTTTCCACGGCGACGCTGAAGCGTCTCGAGGACACGCTGCCCTGGTACGGCGATATGCCGCCCGGGCGGCGTTCCGCCGTGGGCCTGGTCGCCCAGGCCGGGATCACGTCGTTCATCTCGTGGTTTGACGACCCGCGGTCCACCCCCTGGATCGCGGCCGACGTTTTCGGTGCCGCTCCGCGAGAACTGCTGCGCTCAATCAGCCTGCAGCAGACCCTGCAGCTCATCCGCGTCACCGTCGAGGTGGTGGAGGAGCGGGTCAAAGACGGCGGGGAAATCCTGCGGGAGGCCATCCTGCTGTACTCCCGCGAGATCGCCTTCGGCGCGGCGGATGTCTATGCCCGGGCAGCCGAGGCACGCGGCCTCTGGGATGTCCGCCTCGAGGCCCTGGTCGTCGACTCGATCCTGAGCGGCGAGTACGACGACGAACTGCCCAGCCGGATCGCGGCCCTCGGCTGGCACGGGCACGGCGAGGTCTGCGTGCTCGTGGGCACGACACCCAAGATGCTCGACGTCGACCAGCTGCGTCGCTCGGCCCGCCACATGGCCGCCGACGTTCTGATCGGGGTGCAGGGCAACCGGCTCGTCCTGGTCATCGGCCGGGCCCACCCGTCGCCGATCGAGACGGATGACGCGATCGGCACGGCCTCCGCCCTCAGCTTCATGGAGATCGCGGTGCAGCTCGAGCCGAGCTTCGGCGCCGGCCACCTGGTGCTCGGCCACGAGGTGCCGAATCTGGTCGACGCGTCCAAGAGCGCTAAGGCCGCCTTGGCCGGCTTCGCCGTGGCGCGCTCCTGGCGCAACGCCCCACGCCCTGTACAGGCGGACGATCTGCTCCCCGAGCGGGCGCTGGCCGGCGATCCGCTTGCCCGCGCCACGCTGATCCACCGGATCTACCGCCCGCTGCAGGCGCATTCGACCGAGCTGCTCACCACACTCTGGTGCTACCTGGACAACGGTCGCTCCCTGGAAGCCACCGCCCGGGAACTGTTCGTACACCCGAACACCGTGCGCTACCGCCTGAAGCGGGTGTCAGAGGTCATCGGCTACGACGCCACGGGCGCCCGTGAGGCCCTCATCCTGCAGGCCGCCCTGATCATCGGGTCGATCAGCGACCACGACGGCTCAACACGCCGGCGTTAATCGCGGCGTCAGAGGTGCCGAACTAACGAGATTCGACAAACACTCCGCGAATAGTTGGTGGATCTCCGACATGCCCGCAACAAACGAGGTTGGGAGACTGGATTAATGATTGTTGTCGTCTGCCCCGGTCAGGGCTCACAAACCCCCGGCTTCCTCGAGCCCTGGCTTCGGAACCCCACTTTCGCCGCCGGCCTGGACGAGATCTCCGCGGCCTGCGGAATTGATCTGATGCGCCACGGCACCGTGAGCGACGCCGACACCATTCGGGACACCCGAATCGCCCAGCCACTGATCGTGGCCGCCGGACTCCTCACGTTGAACGCACTCCTCGCCGACGGCCGGCGGGAGCGCATCACCGGTATCGCCGGTCACTCGGTGGGCGAGATCACCGCCGCAGCCGGCGCCGGCATCCTCAGCGCGGTGGACGCCGTGCGTTTCGTGCGCGAGCGCGGCACCGCCATGGCCGAGGCCGCGGCGCTGGAGCCCTCCGGCATGAGCGCCGTGCTGGGCGGCGATGAGACCGAACTCCTGGCCCGCCTCGACGAACTCGACCTCGCCCCGGCCAACTTCAACGGTGGCGGACAGATCGTCGTCGCCGGCTCACTCGCGGCTCTGGCCGCTCTCGGCAAGAACCCCAATCCGCGCACCCGGGTGATTCCGCTGCAGGTGGCTGGTGCATTCCACACGCGGTATATGCACCCGGCGGTGAAGCACCTCACCCGTGTCTCCGCGCTGCTCGCGCCCGCCGATCCCACGCTTTCGATCTGGACGAACCGGGACGGCAGCGCGGTGTCCAACGGTGTCCGGTTCGTGGAGTTGCTGGTTGATCAGGTGTCCTCGCCGGTACGGTGGGATATGTGCATGCGTTCGTTCGCGGATGCCGGCGTGACCGGAATCATTGAGGTCGCACCGGCCGGGGCTCTTGTCGGCCTCGCCAAACGTGCCCTCAAGGGCGTGCCCAGCGTAGCGATCAGGACGCCGGACGACCTGCCCGCTGCGTTCGACCTGATCGACCAGCAGAACCTAGTCTGACCGAAAGAGAATATGTCCAAGCCAACACTCCAGCAATCGCACGGTCCCCGGTACACCCGGATTCTCTCGATCGGCGCCGCCCGCGGGGACCTGGTCGTGCCCAACGACGACCTGGTCGGTCCGATCGATTCGTCTGATGAATGGATCCAACAGCGCACCGGCATCATCACCCGCACAAGAGCGAGCCAGGACATCCAGGCCGTCGACCTCGCGACGGATGCCGCCCGCGAAGCCATAGAGAGGTCCGGCATCCAGCCACACCTGATCGACGCCGTCATCGTGGCCACGATCAGCAACGGCCGGCAGACACCGTCCATTGCCGCCGTGGTCGCCGATCGGGTCGGCGCCAACCCCGCCGCCGCCTACGACGTCAACGCCGCCTGCGCCGGATACACCTACGCCGTGGCGCAAGCCGATTCCCTGATCCGCACGGGCACCGCCCACTACGCGCTCGTCATCGGCGCCGAGAAGCTATCCGACCTCGTCGACCCCACGGACCGCAGCATCTCGTTCCTCCTCGGCGACGGCGCCGGCGCCGTCGTCATCGGCCCGAGCGACTTCCCGGGGATCGCACCCACCGTGTGGGGATCCGACGGGTCCAAGGCCGATGCCATCACCATGAATCACACCCTGCAGGAATACCGACGCGGAGAATCCGAATGGCCCACCCTGCGCCAGGAAGGCCAAACGGTTTTCCGCTGGGCCGTCTGGAACATGGCGAAGGTGGCTAAGGAGGCTCTCCAGGTCGCGGGAATCGAGAGCGACCAGCTCGCCGCTTTCATCCCGCACCAGGCCAATATGCGCATCATCGACGAGTTCGCCAAGCAACTGAAGCTTCCCGACTCGGTCGTCATCGCCCGCGATGTCGCCACCACCGGGAACACCTCGTCGGCGTCGATCCCGCTGGCCACCCACCGTCTCCTGGTAGAGCACCCCGAGCTCAGCGGTGGCCTCGCCCTCCAGATCGGCTTTGGAGCAGGACTGGTGTTCGGCGCGCAGGTCGTCGTGCTTCCCTAGATTTCACTCAACTCCCCTCTAAACTGAATCTCGGTCATACGAGACACCCCCAAGGAGAAATAACATGGCATTGTCCACCGAAGAAGTTCTTGCCGGCCTGGCCGAACTCATCAACGACGAGACTGGCATCGCGACCGACACAGTTGAGATGGGGAAGTCATTCACCGATGATCTGGACATCGATTCCATCTCGATGATGACCATCGTCGTCAACGCGGAAGAAAAGTTCGACGTCAAGATCCCCGACGAAGAGGTCAAGAACCTCAAGACCGTCGGCAACGCTGTCGACTTCATCGTCAAGGCTCAGGTCTAGTCCACAAATGAACAGGCCGGTCGGCATCTGCCGACCGGCCTGATCTGTGGGTGATGCCCACGTTTGCACGCCTCACGGAGAGTTAACGTTATGACCAAAAAAATCGTTATCACCGGCATCGGTGCGACTTCCCCTCTCGGCGGCACGGCCGCCGACAGCTGGTCGGCCCTGCTCGCCGGTGAATCGGGGACGAGCACGCTAGACCACGAATGGGTGGCCCGGACTCAGCTCCCCGTGACCTTCGCCGCCCAGGCCAGGGTTCCATCCGTCGACGTTCTGGCCCGCCACGAGACGAAGCGTCTCGACCCCTCCAGCCAGTTCGCGTTGATTGCCGGGCGTGAAGCCTGGGCGGATGCCGGCTCCCCCGAAGCAGACCCCGAACGGCTGGCCGTCGACTGGGCGACCGGAATCGGTGGAGTCTGGACCCTTCTCGACGCGTGGGACACCCTCCGCGAACGCGGTCCGCGCCGCGTGCTGCCGATGACCGTGCCCATGCTCATGCCGAACGGCCCGGGAGCGGCCATCGGAATGGACCTTCACGCCCGGGCCGGAATCACCACAGTTGTGTCCGCGTGCGCCTCGAGCACCGAGTCTCTCGTGAACGCCTACAACCGCCTACAGGCCGGGCTCGCCGACATCGTCATCGCCGGTGGCTCCGAGGCCGCAATTCACCCGCTTCCGATCGCATCCTTCGCTGCCATGCAGGCCTTGTCCAAGCGCAACGACGACCCGGCCACGGCGTCGCGCCCCTACGACATCACCCGGGACGGCTTCGTTCTCGGTGAGGGTGCCGCGGCGCTCGTCGTCGAGACGGAAGAACACGCCAAGGCCCGCGGCGCGCGCATCTACGCCGAGCTCCTTGGTGGTGCCGTGACCAGTGACGCGTACCACATCACCGCTCCAGACCCCGATGGCACGGCTGCGGCCCGCGCGATGATCACCGCGATCAGGAATGCCGACGCGAGCCTGGCGGATGTCTCGCACATCAACGCGCACGCGACCAGCACTCCGGTCGGGGACATCGCCGAGTACAACGCACTGCGCCGCGTGTTCGGCGACCTGCTCGACGGAATCCCGGTGTCGGCGACCAAGGCTTCCACCGGTCACCTCCTCGGTGGTGCCGGGGCGATTGAGGCCCTGTTCACGGTTCTCGCTCTGGCCAAGCGCATGGCCCCGCCGACCATCAACCTGCTGAACCAGGATCCAAGCATCCCGCTCGACGTGGTGACCATGCCGCGCACGTTGCCTTCCGGCGATCTGCTGGCCATCAGCAACTCGTTCGGTTTCGGCGGTCACAACGCCGTCGTGGCGTTCCGGTCGGTCTAGCTCCACCCGGCGGAAAACCTGCCTGCACCGGGATGGCCCCGACCGGCACCGGTCGGGGCCATCCCGTGTTCGGGAGCGACCTTGCGCTGCACGTCAGCCCACCTGGTGCAACCACACGACCGAGTTGAAATCGCCGGCGTGCCGGAACGGTTCGAGCTCGTCGTCCCAGGCCTGCCCGAGCGTAATGCGGAGCTGCCGGTGGAGCTCCAGCGCGTTTGCCCCGGCCAGGTCCATGGCGTGGCGCAGCCGGTCCTCCGGGATAACGACGTTACCGGCCGTGTCGGTCTGGGCGAAGAAGATGCCCAGGTCGGGGGTGTGCAGCCAGCGCGCCCCATCGGCGCCGAAACCGGCGTCCTCGGTGACCTCAAAGCGAAGGTGGTCCCACCCGCGGAGCGCCGAGGCGAGCCGCGCCCCCGTACCGCAGGCGCCCTCCCACTGGTACTCGGCCCGCTGCGCTCCGCGGAGCACGGGCTGCTCAGACCAGTCGAAACTGACGGGCACGCCCAGGGCGCGACCCACCGCCCACTCCACATGGGGGCTCAGAGCGCGAGGCGAAGAATGCACGTAAATGTAGCCGCGCGCAGTCGCTTCCTGCCGAGCGTGTGTAGCCACCATCGTTTCTCCCGTTCTGTGAGGTGCGTCTTCCCCAACGACCTCTGAACGAAACAATGCGGCGTGCTGTGAACTTATCGAGAACTTGAACCTATGACAAACGGTCGACGCACCGCGCAGGCGCTGCATCCATGAATTATGCCTCAGCGACCCCTGCGATCACAAGACTCGAGCCGGGACCGGATCTCCGTTCGCTATACTCAGTATGGTCATACCTTGGCCACCGGAGGTCCCATGTCTGTTCGCAGCTGCCTGCTGGCGATCCTCACGATCGGTCCGGCCTATGGCTTCCAGCTTCATGGCGAGCTGGAGTCTCGAACGGCCGGTCGGCGGGCGGTCAACGTCGGGCAGATCTACGGCACTCTTGAGCGGCTGGTGAAACAGGCGGCCGTTGAATCGGCCGGCAGCACCGCAGACGGCCTACCGCTGTACCGAATCACCGCGCTCGGCCAGGCCGAGGCGCTCCACTGGCTGGCCGATACCGAGAGCGCTCCCGGCAACGAGTGGAGCGACCTGGTCGACCGGGTCCTGATCGCCATCTCCCTCCCTGATCCTCAGGTGCTGGGCATCGATGCGCGCGGCAACGTTGCCCGGTACCGCCGGCGGTGGCAGTCAACTACCGAGACTGCGACCATGGACGCCGCGGCCACGGGCGCGGAGCGCTTGGCGGGCGCCGCCCGGGCCGCGCTGTCCTCCGCTGCGCTGGACTGGCTTCGGGACGTCGACGCGCTGCTCGAGGACGGCCACGCCGCGGGTTTTCGGCACGGTCTGAACGACGTGCGGCCGAAGCGCGGACGACGACCGGCATCCGTCGCCTGACCTGGGCGACACGCACCGTCGGAGCTGCCGTCGCCTCTGCGGTGGTTGCACCTACTTCGCCTGCGCGTAGCTGTCGACCGTCGCAACGGTGAGCAGGAAATCGACCGGGAAATCGCCGAACAAGTGCCGGCCGGCGGTATCCGCCGCGCGCCGGATGATCTCCTCGACGGTATCTGCCAGCGCGGCGGGCGTGTGCACCATGACCTCGTCGTGCAGGAAGAAAACCAGGTGCGGGGCCCGGTCGAATTCCGACCCGGAGGCACCCTGAGCCCACTGGGAACCCTGGGCACCCTGGGGCAGCATTCGCAGTTCCCGGCGCACCTCCGCCATCCAGCACAGCGCCCATTCCGCGGCGCTGCCCTGAACGATGAAATTGCGGGTGAAGCGGCCCCAGTCTCGCGCCTGACTACGGGCCCGGCGCTCGTCGGCATCCGTCGCCCCGGGGTCGTAGGCCTTGGCCTGGGTGGCCAGCCAGCGTTCCCCGGGCCGCGGGGAGGAACGCCCAAGCCGTGTCGTCACGCTCTCGCCGCGTTCCCCGGCGCGTGCGGCCGTTTCGGTGAGGGCCAGTGCCCTCGGAAAGGCCTTCGCGAGCCGGGGCAGGAGGCGCCCGCTCTCCCCGCTGGTGGCGCCGTACATGGCCCCGAGCATGGCCACCTTGGCGTGGTCGCGGGTCTCCACGACGCCCCCGGCGACGATCCCGGCGTACAGGTCCGTTCCTCGGCCGGCCTGGGCCATGGCCGTGTCGGCCGATAGGGCGGCGAGGATACGCGGCTCGAGCTGCGCGGCGTCCGCGACCACGAGCTTCCAGCCCGCATCGGCGACGACTGCGCCGCGCACCTGTTTGGGCAGCTGCAGGGCTCCCCCGCCCCGAGTGGCCCAGCGGCCCGTCACCACCCCGCCGGGGATGTACTCGGGATGGAACCGGCCGTCGACGATCCAGGTGTCCATCCAATACCAGCCGTTCGCGCTGAGCAGCCGGGCCAGCTTCTTGTATTCGAGCAGCGGATCGATCACAGGGTGGGTGAGCTCCTTGAGCTCCCAGGCGCGGGTGGACGTCACCTTCAGGCCGACCTTCTGCAGTGCCCGCATCAGATCGGGCTGGGAGTCGGGGTTGAGACCGGGTTCGCCAACAGCGTCACGGATGCGCCGAGCGAGGTTTTCGAGGCGTTCGGGCCGGATGCCCGGGGCGACGCGGGGGCCGAGTTCGCGGGTCAGCAGAGCGTCGTGCACGTCGGTGCGCCACGGCAGGCCGGCGAACTGCATCTCGGCGGCGATCAGCGCCCCGGCCGATTCCGCGGCGAGCAGCAGGCGGAGGCGGCCGGGCTCCGCAGAGGCGCGGACCGCGTCGAGCTGGCGCCGGTATTCCGCCTGCGTACCGAACCCGGCGGCCGCGCTGCCGGCGTCGCGGCCGGTCACGCCGTCGGCGGCGGTCTCGGTGTCGCTGCCGGCGGCGCTGTCACCGTCGCTGTCGAACAGGTCGAAGAGTGTCACCCCGGATGCGGACGCGGCCGGTTCGAAGGCCACCGCCCGATCCCAGCGGCTCGGCTCCGCCCGGGCCAGCGCGCTTGCCTGGGTCAGCGACGACTGGCGCAGGATCGCGTGGCACAGGCGCAAGTCGTGGGCGCGGTGCACCCTGATTCCGGCCGCCAGGAGCAGCGGGTAGATGCGGGCCGTGTCCTCCCACACCCAACGGGGCCGGTCTCGCTCCTGACCGAGCACATAGCCGGGGAATTCGTGTGAAGGCAAACGGAGTGCTGGCCCCGCGACGTTGCCCTCGGCGTCGAGCGACAGCACGAGGATCTCCCCGTTTCCCGTTCGACTCGCCAGAAGGTGCACCTGCCCATTCTGCCGGTTCGGGACCGTGCCGGCGGGAAAAGCATCCGTCATATGACCGTCAGTTCGTCCGGCCGTCTGTCGTTGGAGTGGCGTCGGCCTCAGCCCACGCCTCCTGCAGCAGGGCGACGGTCTCGTTGTCTGAGAGTTGGTGGAAGTCGGTGTAGAAGGGCCCGATTGCCCACAACTCCTGCGGGGCGTGCAGCACGACGATGACATCCGCATACTGCCGCATCTCCCCGAGCAGCTCGGCGGGTGCGACCGGGACCGCGAGCACCGTGAGTGCGGCGCCCTGCCCTTTCAGGGCCGCGAGGGCTGCCTTGGCCGTGGCTCCCGTCGCGAGGCCGTCGTCCACGACGACGGCGACACGGCCCCGCGGACTGATCTGCGGGCGGTCATTGAGGTAGAGGGTGCGACGTCGTGCGATTTCGGCCAGCTCGCGACGGCGGGCCCGGGCCAAACCCATCGAGTCGCCCCCGGTGGCGGCGAGCACGTCCTCATTGACGATCGCCTGCGGACTAGCACCGTCGACGACCGCCCCCATCGCGACCTCCGGATAGCCCGGGGCCCCGATCTTGCGCACCAGGATGAGGTCCAGCGGGGCATGCAGGCGCCGAGCGACCTCGATCGCCACAGGCACACCGCCCCGCGGGAGGGCGTAGACCACCGGGTCGTGCGCCTCAAGCTCGGTCAGTCGTTCGATCAGTGGTTCGGCCAGCAGTCGGCCGGCCTCGCTCCGATTCGTGAACATGAGGCTCCCACCCGGCGAATACCTCCTGCGGGTCCGCCTCGTCCGATTCTGCCGCCGACCCTCGGCTTTGTCGAGGGCCGCCCGGGGCTCAGGCGCGGCGACCCGATTCGAGCTGACGGGCACACATGCCACTTCGGTGGTCCCGGGCACTGGACGCGTCCGGGGACCGAGGGCAGACTCGGTTCAACCAGAACAATCACGGCACCATCGAACGGAACCTGGATCAGCTGTGTATCGACGACTCACCACCCTGATTGCCGCGACCGGGCTCACGGCCGGGATCGCTCTCCTGCTGACGCTCGGCACCGTGATGCCGAGTGCGACGCGCGTCTCCGCCGACGAGTGCCCGGGCGAAACCGTGCCGATCGTCGATGTCGACGGGGAGTCACAGTGTGTGGCCCTGACCGAGGGTGAAACCACCCCCGGACCGACACCGACGCCGCCGCCCCCTCCCACTCTCACTCCGACCAAGTTCCCCTCGCCAGCACCAGAGGAACCCGCCACCACTCCCCCGGCAGAGCCGGCCCCCTCGGCCGGGCCACAGTCCACGCCGGCTGTCGTTCCACCGTCGGCGACGGCGGGGGCACCGTCGGAAGCCCCACCTGCCAAGAACGTGGATCCAGCCCCGACCTCTGCTCCCGCTTCAGACGAGCGCGCAGGAACGACCAACGAGCCGGAGAACACCAGCACGCCGACTCCGGCGATGATGCCCACGGAGCCGCCCGTGAACGCCGACATCACCGGCGTGATCGTGCCCGGCAACGGGCCCCGGCTGCTCTGGAGCGTCGCCGTCGGGGCATCCGCATCGGGGTTGCTGGCCGCGCTCGTCGCCTTCTACCTGGTGTCGGTGCGACCGTTCTTCATCGCACGCAGACGGCCGGGAGCAGTCGGCTGACTCGCACAGGTTTCTTTGGCGCCGACCGGGTCAGCCTGATGTCGATGACGAACGCCTACCGCGGCCGGGGCACCTCGCGATACGCCGGCCTGGCCCTGGCCCTGAGCCTGTTGGGCGAGATGATCGACGCGATCGCCAAACAGCCATGGCGCATCGTCGCGCGCGCCTTCCGCCGCGCCGTCGACGGGAGGCCGAGCTGGCCGCCGACGTGCGGCGGTCGGATCAGTGTGACCTGCTGGTCGACCTGACCGCCAAACTCGACCGGCTCCCCCGGTATTTCTCCGTGCACCCCGGCAGGGTCATCCTCGCCGATGCGTCACTGCTGGATGGCACCCCGGTGCAGGGGTCCGGCATGGGGAGGTGATGCCCGACTGTCTCCGTCACCCGGGAGAATCTGTGGGACCTGCGTGAGGTCGCTCGCCAGAGTCAGCGGCGTGCGGGGGCCCCGGCTCGCGCACCGCGCACGACGATCGATGCAGGGGCCCGCCTCAACGCACACTGAGCCTTCCACTCGTTCGACTGTGGAGCAGCCAGGAGCATGACCCTCCACCTCGACCTGCGGCTCACCCCCAAATCCGTTGCCCCGGTCGGGTCAGGTCAGGTGCGGTCAATACCAGTTGTTGGTCACGGAATGCGCCCAGGCTCCGCACGGGGTGCCGTACCCGGCCTTGATGTAGCCGAGACCCCAGGAGATCTGCGTCGTCGCGTTCGTGGCCCAGTCGGATCCCGCCGTGGCCATCTTGCTCCCGGGCAGGGCCTGAGGGATTCCGGTGGCGCCGCTGGGGTTGTTGGCCGTGTACGACCAGCCGGATTCCTTGTTCCAGAGCTGTACGAGGCAGGAGAACTCGGACTCGCCCCAGCCGTACTTGGAGGCTGCCATCGCCCGGGCCGTCGCCTTCGCCTCGGCGGGCGTGTTGCCGCCGGCGTCGGGCTGGGACTCAGCAGCTGGAGCGGAATCGCGCGACGCATCCGCGGCCGCGGCCCGGGCGTCCGCCTGAGCCTGAGCCTGAACGGCAGCCTCGGCCTGGGCGCGAGCGGCCTCGGCGGCGGCCGCTGCTGCGGCCTCGGCGGCGGCTCGGTCTACCTCGGCCACAGCCGAACGGGCCGTGTCGGCCGCCTCCTGAGTCTGTTCGGTGAGCTCGATGACGGTGTCCGTCTCCAACGACTTGTAGTCCCCGAGCGCGGCGACGGATGACGCCAGTGGGGTCGGATCCACCTTGTTCGCCATGGCCGTGATCACCGTTCCGGCGTCACTGAGGGTGCTCTCCGCCCGGTCATGGGCGGTTTTTGTGGCTATGGCGGAGTAGACACTGAGCTGCTCGTGATGCAAACCGGTGCTTTCGGAGAGCTCCGTCGTCGCGGCGATGCCGGCAGAATTTACCGCGGATGCCTGTGACACCGCACCGATTCCCATGATCAGGCCGAGGAGACCGAGAGCTGCTCCGGTGCCGACAGCGACGGATCTGGTGCGCGAACGTCTACGTTTGGCGTTCATTTCTCGCCGGGCGGTCAGAGGTGAACGGGGTGAAGCAGAGCGCATGACTTCCAAATGCGATGCGGCCGGGCTACACGATCCTCGGCGCACCTTGATCGGTGGACTCACGGCCAGATGAAGCCGCATGGACGAAAGTTCCAGCTTGCACTCACTTTCTGGACAGATGCTCAGTTATAGCTGGCAAAGTCATCCGTACTTGGCCGCCACCGATGCCGGTGCACGTCGACAGGCTCGAGTCAGGACAACTCGTTGTCCGCGTAACGGGGTGATACAGGTGAACTTCGGCAGATTTGTTTTGAGGGAACTTTAGGTGTGGAGTTCGCAGCCCTAAGCTCTCAGCCTGCCGTCAGGCGCCCCTCGGCTTCGCGACTTCACAGCCTCGCTCAGGCTTTGGGTGCCTCTCGCCGTGGTCGTCGGTACTTCGCTGACCCGGCGTGATGCGCTGCCAGACCTGTCGCGGCATATCCAGGCCAGAGATTGTGACGGATGCCACGCTCGAGGCGAAATACGGGGTGCACCCGATGCAATAAGTTGCCCGGCTTCGACGCCCATATGCGGGTGGGCACTCGCGGACAGCCGGTGCGTTGATCACGACTTACTGTTGGCCACCGTTGGTGATCAGGTCTCTGACAGCGAGCACGTCCGGTCGGGACCGGTCGGGCCGCCGCGGACGGGCCGGGCACGGCATCCGCTTCGAGGCACTCCAAAAGGGCGACAGGGGGCAAGCTCGGTGGAGATCAGCAGCGATCGAGAACACTTGTCGGAGGGGTTCAACAGGGAGGGACATCCAGATCGATCCTCACGAGGACCTTGTCGCTCTCCACGATCGAGCGTTGTGGGCCGCTCATTGCCCGAGTTCGTATCCGATGAGCCAGTGCAGTCCATGACGGTCGATGACTTGGCCATCCGAAGCACCCCAAGGCTTTGGGGCAAGGTAGTCAACGATCTGGCCGCCCATCGCGAGTTTGTCAAACCACTCGTGGAGAATTTCCGGTTCGGCGGCGCCCAGCAATGAGAGCTTGACGCCATCAAGCCGAACACTTTTTTCACCTGCGGCTGCATCGGATCCCATCAATACAACTACGCCCTCGAGCACTCCGTGAGCTATGTTGTGGGGCGGGCCGTCGCTGCGACCGAAATCCTCGTAGGTATGCAGGGTGAGCTCTCCACTGAAAACATCCGCGTAGAAGCGGAGCGCTTCGCGCGCTGTACCGGGGAAAGTGACATAGATCTGCGGCGCCGTCATATGCAAAGCATACAGATCGACCTACCACCGATCGCTAGAACGCTGTGAGGGTTCGTTGTCTGATCGAGCTGGTGATCGTCGATTCGCTGAAGTAGGACATCCCTTGGCCGCGGTCGCGCCCTGGCATTGGTGCACGTCATCAAGATCGGCGACGGTGTACCGTCCTCTACGGTTTCGGTATCGGCTATTCACTGGCAATGGTCGCGCCATGATGCGATGGTACTGTCAGCTCGCCCGAGCGACACAGCCGCAACGATGGTGTCAGTCGGAAAACGAGAGAGGCACACCACTCAGGCCAAAATTCGTGCACAACACCCACTTCAAGATCAGCGGCGACCCGACATGATCCGTGGAGACTCGTTACGGCGCATGTACGCCGGCGGGCGCCCGAACCGGTGGGCGCGTTTCCTGAACCGAATAAGCGCGATGGTGTTCTCGCTCGGTATCGTTGGCCACGGCGCGGTAAGCCTCGAGACCGTCAATCCGAAGTCGCACACCCTGCTCACCCTGCCGCTCGTGGTGGCCCGCTACGAAGGTTGTGAGTACGTGGTTTCGATGCTGGGCCAGGGCTCGCGGTGGGTGCGCAATGTGCGGGCCGCGAATGGGAGCGCCGTCATCCACGCGGGGCGCAGGCGACCGGTGCTACTTGAAGAGGTTCGCGCGGATGCCCGCGCACCGATTACCAAGTCATACCTGGCGCAAGCACCCGGCGCCCGACCGCACATTCCGGTCGATCAGTCGGAGCCAGTCTAGGCATTCGAAACCATAGGAGCCGACTTCCCGGTGTTCATGATCCGGGATGTCCAGTAAGGCGCAACGGGCACCACTGGTGGTCGCGCACTATCCCGCTGAACCGTGGCTCACTGTTTGCGTAAGCGTTCCTTGACCCCGTGTTCGACGAGAACGGGAACAAAGTCACGTATCGGGCGGCCGGAGAAGTTCTGATGCTCCTCGCGGACAGCTCTTTCAACGCTCGACCGTGGCACATTTGGGAATCGTTTCGTGAGTCGATCCACCACTTTTTCGACGGCCTGCAATTCATCGTTGAGGTTCACAGTCTCCAGTGTGGCACCGTCGGGAGCTGCCTATCAAGGCGTTGCTGTCACCGAAAGTTGCGCACTCTGCCCATCGCTTTCGTCAGCGACCAGCACGAAACGGGAATTACGCATCTCCCGGTCGAGGGTGCACGATGAAGTCATGGGATCTTCACAAGATGCGCCTTGAGTTCGGGCCTTGCGTCCATCGCGATCAAGCCGGGACGAGCGAATACCGGGCCGAGACTTGATGGGGTCCGACGGTTGCCGCTGCCGCGCCGGCCTTCATTGGCAGCGTGGTTGGGCGCGCAATTGACGGGATAGACGACAGCCTGATCTCGCCAACCCGATCGCCACGGCCTTCCTAGTTTTTCTTCTCCTGACGTGCCCGCCGATTCTGATCACACTCTTCATGCAAGATCATCGCCGTGCTCGCACTCCTCGGCATCATCCCAGCAATGGTCAACATCTCTGGTACTCGGCGTCGTTCGAGTTATTCCCGGGCAGGAGCTATGACGAGACGGACCTGAAGACGTCGATGCGCCACAAGCCGGTCGCGCGGGTCACCCTGGCGAAGCACGCATCCGTGGCCACCGAGGACTACTCATCCCTGTTCCGGTCCGACACGAACCGCGCTCCCTACACCCAGGCACCCCTCAGCACGTCGCAAACGAACGCTCTGATAACCCTCGACCGACAGCTCCGCGTGGGTCCTGGCCGCATCCTCGCTCAAGCGGTTGTCGATCTCCTCGTGCCGATGCCACTCTCGTGGGGGCTCCTTGCGACCCTCGATGCGCACCGCCTCATCAAGCGGGCGGTCTTCGAGCCATTCCCAGACCCTCAGCAGTCAATGATCCTCGACGGTTCCCGATCCCTGTCACCGCTGCGAAACAAGGTGAGAGGTTGCGATCGGCTCCCTGGCTGTCCCCGTGGCCTCGACCCCGGATGACAGCACGGGTCCGCCGCACACCGCGGTATGCGGCGGACCCCCGACTTGCCGGTGCTGTCCCGCAGGTGGTTCTACTGTACGTCCGTCGGTTCTGGTTGCCCCGGTACTTCATCCGAAGTCGAGTGCCGTCCGGGTTGAGACGGATCGCTCGTGGTCGCGCCGCGCGCATCCGGTCTTCGTCCCATTCGGCGTCGGACGGGTCCGCGGTCAGATTCTCGTGCGCGACGCCTCCGGAGCCGGGTTCGTCATTCCGGTCAGGTTCAGGCGGCGGCAGCACAGGCGCTCTCGATCACCGATCCCCAGTACGGCACGAACATGGTGTTCGCGACGTTGTTGTAGCCGAGACTGTTGACCGAGTTCTGATAGCCGGCCGAACCGCTGCCAATGAACCGCGGGCCGCCGGATGTTCCACCGGTCATGTCGCAGGGGATGCCCTGCGATTCGGACTGGGCGTATGGGGAGTCCGTGGCGGTGCCGGAGCAGGACTGCAGGGTGTTGCCGGTGAACGGTGCCGCTGCCGGGTAGCCGAAGGCCGAGTAGGTGAACCCTCTGCCGTCATTGAAGGCCACGCCCGATGCGCCGCGACAAAATCGACACCAGGCAGGTGGGCACCGGCACCGTCCACAACGACGCATCCGATACGCTCTGGCTCGACGGGGAGACGAACGGCCCTGCGTGAGTCACGATTTCCCGACCGTGCAGATTTCTCTGAACCGTCGCCGTACGGGGCGCCGTCAGCCGCCGCCGACGTGGATTCCGGGTCGGCGGGCCGGATCAGCTTCGCTCTGGCGAAGGATTTCGCGCACGACGGGTGCGGTATCTCCTTGGCCGAGGAGGAGGTAGCGCAGGAGGTGCCCTAGGGGGTTGCCCTCTGACCATTCAAAGTAAGCGTGAGGTCGCACTCCGGATGCGTCCTGCAATGCCAAGAGGATGGCGGCGATGGCGTTCGGAGCCGCGGGGCTCTGGGCTCGAAGCACCCGAAGCCCGTTGACTTCTTCACCGCGAACATGGAGCGTCTCGCTGAAACTAGACGGATCCACCACCTCGATCTCCAGGAACAGCACGTCAGCGCGACCCGGCACGGGATTCATCCCCCGCTGCGCCGTCTCCTTTCCGGCATAATCGGTCTGTTTGCCCGGCTTCGGCTTGTTCGCAATCAGGTTCAACGCGCCATCGAAGGCGAGCGAGTCGGTGATGAAGCGCCGCGCCTGTTCGTCCAGTTCGACCGTTTCCACCCGCAGTTCGGTGGTGCGTGAAACTCGGGATACGAGTGAAACGACGATGATGCCCAGAATGAAGAACGCAGAAATGGCTATGCCGTCTGGCTTCTCCAAGATGTTCTCGCCCAGGGCGTACAGGAGGATTAAGGTCAGAATGGTGAATGCGACACTGGCTCGGCGCTGGTGGCGTCGGATCGCCGAGATCGTGACGGCGACGGCTCCGGACACCATCATCGCCAGAATGCCGGTGGCGTAGGCGCCCGCCTGCGCGTTGACGTCGGCGTTGAAGCCAATCGTGATCAGGATGCTGATGCCGGTGTAGACGAGAACCACGGGGCGCACGGCGCGGCTCCACTCGGGGGCCATGCCGTAGGACGGCAGGTAGCGCAGGACAATGTTGATCAGGCCGGCCATCGCGGACGCCCCCGCAAACCACAGGATGAGGATGCTGCTCACGTCGTAGACGGTGCCGAAGGTGTTTCCGACGAGTTCGTGGGCCAGGTAGGCCAGTGCGCGGCCGCTCGCTTCGCCACCGTCTTCGAAAGCTTCCTCGGGGATGAGGAGGGTGGTGACGAAGGTGCTCGAGAGGAGGTAGGCGCTCATGATGAGGGCCGCCGCGGTCAGGAGCTTGCGGGTGTTGCGGATGCGTGAAGCCAGGCGCTCCTCGGTGGTTTTCCCTGCCGAGGCAACCAGGGGCATCATGCTCACCCCGGTCTCGAATCCGGACAGACCCAACACGAGCAGCGGGAAAGCGATGATGGCGGGACCGAGAAGATCACCGAACCCCCCGCTGCGGGAGGTGAGGGCGTCTGTCCATCCGGCGAGAGCGGCTGGTTCCGTGAGGACGTCGTAGAGGCCGACGCCGATGACGACGGCGTTTAGGGTGAGATACACCGCCACCAGCGGGATGGCAACCGCCACGGCTTCGCTGAAACCGAGAAGGAAGACGCCGCCGAGGGTGAGGAGCAGGACGATCGTGATCGTCACGGCATGCCCCTCGAGGAAGCTGGGCGCATATGGATTCTCAAGAAGGTGGACCGTGGCATCCGCCGACGACAGGGTGATCGTGATGATCCAGGACGTTGCGACGAAGCCCAGAAGTACCAGCACGAAGAACTTGCCCTTCCAGAACGGGAGGAGCCGCTCGAGCATCGCCACCGAACCCTGGCCGTGCGGGCTCTCCTTCGCCACCCGCCGGTACATCGGCAACATCCCCAGCAGGGTCAGTGCAACGATCAGCAGGGTCGCCAACGGCGCCAGTGCTCCGGCAGCCAGCACGGCGATGCTCGGCAGGTACGACAACGTCGAGAAGTAGTCGACGCCCGTCAGACACATGACCATCCACCAGGGACGCTTCGTCACCGTGTCTTCGTGGCTCTCCGGTCCGACGGGCTGCACACGGTTCCGAAGCAGCCACCGCACAAGGCTGCCCGCTGGCGCTCCCGAACGGACGGGGCTGGCAACGCTCGCCGGGATGACCGGAACGTCCAATGAATCCACTGTGATCTTCCATCCCGCCCGCGCCGGTCACTAGAGGGTGCGAGCAGATCTATCGAATGCGAACAACACCTCTATTGTGAGCCACACACGAGCGAGCGCCGCACGCTCAGGGCAAAGATCTGAGCTCGAAGTGCTGTCGGCCTCGAGCGCGGGTCACAGCCACTATTTTCTCGAAGACCACGTACCGGGCAACGCCAAGGAAGACCATCTCTCCGAGTGCGATCGGGTATCCGAAAGTCCAGTGCAGTTCGGGCATGAAGTCGAAGTTCATGCCGTCGACCGTGCCGACGAGGGCTGGGGCGAAGAGGATGGCCGCCCAGGAGGAAATCTTCTTGACCTGTTCGTTCTGAGCGAGGCTCGTCTCAGACATGTGGCGCATTTCGTCATTCTGCCGTTGATTCACCAGGGTGGAGTGCACGGTCAGTGCGTTTTGTAGGATGGCGCGGAATGAGTCCGCTCGATCGACGACGCGGATGGCGTGGTCCAAGACGTCGCGGAAGGAACGTTGGAGCTCCAGTTCGACCTGGTATTTTTCCGAGCCGCGGAGGAGCGCTTGGAGCATCCCGATAAGGAGGGGTGCACCGCGCGCTGGAACTCGATAACTTCCCGGGAGAGGTCATAGATGCGTCGGGAGACGCTGGGGTCGCCGTCAAAGAGTTGGTTTCCGATTTCGTCGATATCGTTCTCGAGTCCGGCGATGACGGGTGCATAGTCATCGACTACCTCGTCGAGGATGGAGTACAGCACGGCTTGTGGACCCTTCGCGATAAGCGGGAGATTCGCCTCGAGGCGGTGCCTGACCCGGCTGAGGGTCGTCGATTCGGCGTGGCGAACGGTGACAACAAAGTCCTCGCCGATGAAGAGGTGAAGCTCACCGAATTCCACCTCTTCCTTCTCGTCGATGTATCGTGCGGGGCGCAAGACGAGGAACAACGTGGATCCGTACCGCTCGAGCATGGCTCGTTGATGGCCGGTCAGGGCGTCTTCGACGGCCAGCGGGTGGAGATCGAATTCGCTGGCAACCGAACGTATCTCGGTGGCGTCCGGTCTGTAGAGTCCGATCCACGCCATGCCAGCGTTCTCGCGGAGGGCCTGGTACGTTTCCTCACGGCTGCGGGGGCTCTCCGCGCGGTGTCCGGCTAAGTAGATGCCGTTGTCAATCAATGCCATGGTCGTGACCCACCGTTCAGTCGTGCGAGAAAGTGTGTGAGCAGAGCCCAAAGACGGCGTGCAATCAGGGCGTCGATCAGGATGGGGCGGGAGAGCACCGCACGTGAGTGCGGGTCAGGATCCTAGATTCAGTCGTTGCGTTTGAGAAAACAACAGCGTGGAGAAGCCCACGATAAACGCTACCGAACTGAAGAAGCCTCCGATCTCGCTAAACCCGGGGTAGGGCACGTTTTGGCCGTAGAAGCCGGTGACGGCCGTCGATATGGCGATGATGGCAGTCCCGTCACCTTCTTGGTGATCACGTTGAGCCGGTTTCCCTGGAGGGCCAGATTCGCTTCGAGGATACTCGTGGCGAGGTCGCGCAGGGTCTCCGTCCATTTCATAGCGCGCAGTACATGGTCGTAGACATCCTGACAGTAAGGACCCATCTCGTCGGCCACAAGGTGAAGGTCGCGACGGAGGAGCGTGTTCACCACTTCGCGCATCGGTAGGATCACCCGCCGAGGCGTTACCAGGCTCTTCCGGAGCGCGAAAGAACTCCGTTGCAGGGCTTCCTGGTCGGCCGAGGGCACGAATAGCTGGTTCTGGAGCTCTTCGATCTCCTCGTCGAGGGCGTCTACCGCCTCGAAGTACCCGTCGACAAGTTAGTCCAACAGTCCGTGCAAAAGGAAGGCGACACCATGCTTCGCCAAGTCCGGGAAAGAGTCCCATCTGGCAACCACATTGTCCAAATCGATGCTCTCCTCCTTGTGCACGGTAACCAGTGCACGGGCCGTGATGAAGGCGGCAATCTCGTCGGTGGTAACCGCTTTTAAGGCCGGATCGAAGCCGACAGCGCAAGCAGACAAAAACGAGTGATCGGGATAGTGATCGAGCTTCGGCCGCTGACGCAGTTTCGTGGCGTCTTCGACGGCCAACTCGTGCAAACCCAGCTCCTCGGTGAATAGTGCGAGGTCGGCACCATCCGGGGTACAGAAGTCCACCAAACCATGGAGTTGGGCAACTCAAGATGTTCGGACACATCGGCCAGCGCAAAGTTCTCGTCGATGAGGACATCATCACGGTAACAGCGGGTACGAAGAGTGGAAACAGCATAGTCAACCATGTACACCCGTGATCTTCTGGGACCCCGTTTCGCGATTCACGAAGGTGCATTGGGCGACTATCCCTCTCCAAACGGCATGGTCTTCGCACTGTTACGCCTCTGGCATGCGCAAGAACCCAGTCCCTGGTGGCCAGACAGATCCCCACCAACCCCCGGCTGGATCATAGGACGCGAGTCCCGCTATAGGCGGCCCGGGCTTGGCTAACTCGACGCGCGGCCGGACTAGTGTTCGGTCCAGCAGCCCAGGATGGCAGTAGCTACTTGATAGGAAAACGCGGTGCGGGTGACGCCATGCGGCCCGACCCTATCCGTCAACTTTCTGGCGTCAACTTGTAACGTCATGTTGTCTTTGAGGAAGACGACCACGCCGCCTGTGGTTTCGTAAGCAGGCAATCCGAGATTCGCGAGTCCTTCAATGGGTTGGACTGGGGCAAGGTTTCCTTGCATTGTGTCGAAGTAGCTGCGGGCAGACGCTGCGTCCGAGGATTCCTGCACCGAGATCACGAATTCTCCATCAGTCAGATGGTATGTGCAGGTGTATTGGCGATTGATCCAGCTGTCGACGGAGTGTGGCGGGGCGGCGAGAGTTAGCGCACGTGTGATGTTGTCGCGTGTTTCGGTGCCACAAATCATCTGTGATGCTGCGGACGGTCCTGCCTCCGCGCTGCCTGCCGAGCTCGACTGCGGAGTCGGGGAGGCCGACGTGCCTGGCATGGACATTCCGGGGGCCATTGTGTTCACGGCGCCGGAGGAGGTGGTGGCGCATCCAACCAGCAAAGCCGTGGAAGCCACCGCGATCGCAAGCAGCCAGTCGGGCCTGTTGATACGCGTCTTTGTCCTGCTACGCCGCATGGCTGGACACCAAGCTGGCGTAGACAACAACATTATCTGGGTACGTACGAGTGGTTTCGTTGAACTCTCCACCGCAGGTGATCAGCCGTAATCCCGCATGATCGGTGTTGCCGTAGACGGCGAACTGCGGAAAATCATCTTTCGGGTATTCCTCCACTCCGTCGACCACGAATACCGCCACTGTCGCATCGGCTCGGGTAACCAAAATCTCGTCGCCGGGACGCATCTCGCCAAGTCGGTAAAACACCGCGCGCCCCTGCACCCTGGAGTCGACGTGACCCAGAATGACGGAAGGTCCGATCGCGCCAGGGGTGGGCGAACCGGTGTACCAGCCGGCCGGAGAGGCCTCGTCCAACGACGGCGTCTGCACCGTGCCATCAGGATTCTGTCCCAATTGCATCAGGACAGAGTCCACTTCAATCGCGGGGACATTGATCTGAGTGGGCTCGGAGTCGGTCAAGGTCGGGCCGACAACCTGGTCAACCCGCGGAGTCGGCGGATCTGAGATGGGCTCCGGTGAGGGTGTAACGGAGACGGACTCCTGCGATGGGGCTGATACGGCAGCCGAGGCAGGCGGCCGTGGAGGAGGAGGGTTGCCCCACAGGGCGAAACCGATCGCCGCACAGCCGACGGTGAAGAGCAGAACCGCCGCCGCGGTAGCCAGACGGCTACCGCGGCGACGCTTTTCAGCCGGGATAATCACCGGGGATCAAACCGATCTCAGCCTCGTGCGGCAAGACGCCGACGAATCATCACCGCGCCACCTGCCGCGGTCAGGGCCCCGGCACCGAGGGCGAGAAGGCCCATGTCAGCACCGCTCGAAGTGCTGCCACCACCGGTTTCCACGCCACCGTCAGGCATGTTCGCCTGCGACGCGCTCAGGGCGCCACACAGAGCCGGCGACGTTGCTGCCAAGGGCAGACTCGGAACCAAGTCACTCTTTGCGTCCTGTGCTGCTTTCGTCAACGTGGCCGGGTCTAGCCCGTGGACCACCACAACCGCCGTGCCTGCCTCCAGCGAGGCCGCGGTGGCGGCATCCAGAGTGAAGGTTCGGTTGTAGTCGTAGTTTGCACCCATCCCGGCAAGCGTTAGATCAGTTCCGGCCGCCGGACTCGTGTCGCCGCTCGTGGACAACGTTGTGCCAATCTCTCCGTAGGACGGCTGACCTTCGGTCGTGCTGATCACACCATCTCCATCGGTGTCAGCTGCCGTGGTGGGACATTCCCCCTTCGCACCGATGTGGATGTGCTGTACGTGCGGGTACGGCTTACCGTCGAAGGTCTCGGCCAGACCCTTGACGGTCTGGGTGACTGTGGCCTGATCACCGGAAACCACAACGGAGATGGTGCCGCTGCCGTTGCTGCCGTTGATCGCATCGAGCGTCCCCTGGTAGGACGCGTCACCAGTGGCTGCAAAGGCTGGACCACTCGTCAATACGGCGACACCTAAAGCAAACGCGGGCACAAAAAACACTGCTGTTTTCTTATTCATCAAAGTCCCTTACTAGGAGGTAGTTTCGAAAACATATCGGAGCGAAAACATAAAAGAGTATTCTTCAGTTGAGTTTGTGCGTACAGGCCTTATATGTCAAGAGTGGCCCTGGCCCTGGTGGCCGACAACTCACAGGACACACTGTTTACTCTGGAAAGAACACGTCGAGAGTTCACTTTTGAGTAAGCAGACGAGGCCGTGAAGCTGATCATCACCACCGGCAAAACGGTCGCGACCGTCACCCGAGAGCGGAGTCGACGAGGCAACCCTGGGCCGCATGGTGACCGCGTTCAAGGCGCTCAACGAAACCCGACGGGCCGAAGTGATGGAGTCTGAAGGGGCCGAGCTGCAGCGGCTACGGCAAAAAGACGCGGATCTGAAGATGGACAGGGCGTGCTCGAAAAAAGCGTCGACCTTCTTCCACCAGAAAGCATCGAATACGAGGTCCAGGCGTATGAATCGATTGGCGTAATAGAGATCAATTTCACCATCACCCGCATGGTCCGCCTCGTCGACATCGGCCGTCCGCCATCGCCGGCGTCGATTGGGGGTGGAAATCATTTCCCGAAGAACTGTCGCCACGACCAGGAAACGCCTAACGATGGCGAGATCTGTCCGAAGAAATAGAAGACCTCCACCACCGCCACCACCCTTGGCCGAGACTTCTGTCGCGGCACCGCCGCCGGCGCCACTCCTCGATCGGGCCTGTCACACCAGTGGACTTCGAGTTGCCAGAGCTAATCGGACCTTCAAAGGTCGACCCGGGCGCTCGCTGGCAGAGCGTCATGAAGCCAGTCTCTAAGCGCCAATTACGTCGCTGCATCACAACATCGCTCGCGGACCGGATGCCCTACTTAGCTCATATCCTTCGTCATCGGTGAGGCACACCTGCTCGCCAACACCCACCTCAAAATGCTCCGCATGCTCACAAACGTCGACATGGACACCGGATCGCACATCGCGATACGCCTTATCGGGCAGCACACACTTCGGCGTCGGTGAGCTCAAACTCGCGGTGCTCCCAGCGCCAGACCGAAACATCTCCACCCGGGACAATGATCGGGATGAACGCAGCCGATACGACCGATTACATCCGCAGCACCTTGAAGCTGCCGGCCAGTCCAACCCACACTTCGCCAACGACACCATCCACGCCGTCACGCCATCCACCTCGCACCGGAAACTTCCGACAAGGCTTTAACAAACCCGGTCGACGTCACCGACGGTGACCCCGCCACCGTCAAACAACGCGACGGGCGACACCAACGAGCGGGCGTAGGTCTTTGGAAATGTCACTGAGTCGTGGTGGCAGACGGTCGGTTTTTCACAAAAAGGATCGTGAAAATCAGAGCGGCCAGAGCGGTACCAGCGAGGAGAATTAGTCCGATCGCATAGCTGTTTTCCGCAGCGTTGTAGGTGGCCCCCATCACCAGTGGCGGGAAGTATCCGCCTAACCCACCGGCAGCGCTGACGATGCCACTCACCGCCCCCACTCTGGCGGGCGGTGCGCTCCTCCCGATCCAGGCGAACACTCCCCCAGCACCGAGACCGAGTGCAGACGCCATCGCGACAAAGGTGAGGCCGGCGGGGATCTCGCCATCGGGACGGAGGTTCACCACCCAAGCGAGAACGGCCACCGCCGCCAGCGACCCGATTACCACTGGCTTCGGACCGATGCGGTCGGCAAGAATTCCGCCGATGGGGCGGAGAATAACGGCGGCAACCGCAAACCCAGCCGTTCGTGTCCCCGCGGCAGTGAGGTCGAAATCGTATATCTGGCGGAGATACGTGGGCAGGTAGGTGGAAAAAGCGACGAATCCGCCGAAGACCAGCGCATAGAGAAAACTCATCTGCCACGTCACGCTGAGCCGCGCCGCCGCGGTGAGCTTGGGAAGGAATGGATCAGTGCTGGCCGTGAATCCGGGGGCCTCTGCCATAAGTGTCCATACGCATATTGCGGTGACAAGGAGGAGCGTCGCGATGATGAGGTGAGTTGGAACGTATCCGAGCCATTCCACCAAACGTGGAGTGAAGAAGGCCGACACTGCGGTGCCGCCCATCCCTGCCCCGAAGACGCCGGTTGCAAAGCCTCGGCGGGATGGTTGGTACCACTGGCTCACGAATGGAATTCCCACGGCGAACACGGTTCCGGCTACGCCGAGCAACAGCGCTGCCACGACCAGGAAGGCAAATGCGTTGAGGGTTCCGGCAAGCGCGACGAGCAAGAGGGCGGGGACGGATGCAAGCAGTACCAGTGTGAATAGGAGGCGTCCGCCGAATCGGTCGGTGAGCACGCCCACTGGAATGCGGCCGATCGATCCGACTAGTATGGGCATCGCCACGAGTACAGACGTCTGGGCCGACGAGAGATTCATCGACTCGGTATAGCGGATGCCGAGCGGCGAGACACTCGTCCACGCCCAGAAGCACACGACGGAGGTGAGAGTCGCGAGGGTGAGGTTCACACCCTTGCTGTGGTGTGCCTTCTGCCGTGCAGTCATTTTCGAGCCCATCGGTGTGCCCATTACCCGCCTCTCCGATCAGCGTTTGTCCCGGGTGCGATCCTGGGTTCCGATGGGCGCCCACCCGCGGCGCACCGGCCGAATCTGCCCGGGCTCTTGATCTCTGGACCGGTAGACGATGTAGGGCCGGAACAGGTAGTGCAGAGGTGCGGTGAAGGCGTGCACCAGCCGGGTGAAGGGCCACACGACGAACAAAATCATGCCCACGAGGGTGTGAATGTGGAAGGAGAACGGAGCTGCGGCCATGGCCGCGATATCTGGTTGCAGAATGAAAAGCGAACGAAACCAGGGCGACACGGTTTCACGGTAGTTGTGGCCATGCTCGCCGCTGAAAACGCTAGCGAGGGTGGTCCAGAGCCCCAGGACGATCGCGGCGGTCAACACGATGTACATCATCTTGTCGTTGGTGGTCGTGGCCATGAAGACCGGCCCGGTTTTGCGGCGCCGATAGATCAGGATCACAATGCCACCGAGAGTGCAGACCCCCGCAACGCCGCCGACCAGCAGAGCGTTGAGGTGATAGAAGTCCTGGCTCATCCCGAAAAAGAGTGTCCAGGACATCGGGATCACCAGGCCGAAGAAATGCCCGGCGATGACGGCGAGGAACCCGAAATGAAATATTGGCGATCCAATGCGCAGGAGCCGGGATTCGTAGAGCTGGGACGAGCGGGTGGTCCAACCGAATTGGTCGTAACGGTAGCGCCAGATAGTTCCACTGATCAGGATCGCCACCATCACATAGGGGAGAATTCCCCAGAGCAGCACGTCCCACATCACGAGCTCGCGTTCAAAGGAAGCAGGCGCGGGTCGTACGGTTCAAGTCCGACACTTTCGGCGGGGGGGCCGACGCCGGCCATGGCTTGCACGGCCTGCCGGTCGGCGGGCGAGGGGCCTGGAAGTGTGGCGCAAATGCCGTCCATCACGGTGGCGTACGGCGACCCGTGCTCCGTGAGTGAAAGCCGGAGCATTTCGACGCTGGGCCGGTACTGGATGAGCAGGTCCCGGCCTGCTACTGGGCTGGCCACAGCCGCGAACTCGAGCACCAGCGGCAAGAAGTCGGGCAACTCACCGTGCGTATTGGTCAGATAGTCGCTCCCCCGGTACACCTGCTTGAACGCAGCCAGCACGTCGCCCCTGCGCCGGGTGTCGCCATCCGTCCAATAGGACAGATAGAGCGGATGATGCTTACTGAGGTCGAACGTCTCAACGTAGGAGCGCTGGAGGGTGCCGATCGCGGTGTTCTCAAGGTACGCGATGACCGCGGTGAGATCAGGTGCTGCCGGGCCCTGTTCGGCCAGTGCGGACCGCATCAACTCGCACCTTCCCACGAGTTGAGCGTCCGGATACGACAGGCACCACGAGGCAGCCTGGTAGAAGACCCGCTGCGCCAGGCTATGAGCTGCAGCCCGGTCACGCCTCACAGCGCACCGCCATCCGTCGGTGGGCGCAAATCAGCCGGTGACGGCGGTGCAGCGCGCGGCTGGTCGCGTTTCTCGGAGAAAGAACCCACGGGGCTTCCGTTGCCGTCCCAGTTGAGGAGGTTTACGCGGCCCCGGAGCGACTGCTCGCCGGCGGGAGTGTCGGAAGTCTGCCGATCTTTGAGCGCGTAGAAGTTCTCCACGGCGACGGGCGTCGGTCGACCACTCGCCTCCCCGAACGGCGAGTCTTCGTACATGCCCGGCCCGCCCTCGAAATCGACCGAGCAGCCCATCTCCTCCAGGTCATGCGCCTGCTCGACGTGCGCCTTGGGGATAACGTAGCGCTCGTCGTACTTTGCGATCGCCATCAGCCTGTACATTTCATACATGTTGCCTGGCGTCATCCCCACAGCCGCGGGGATCGACGGGTCAGGTTTTTGTCCCATCGTGATGCCGCGCATGTAGGCGCGCATCGCCGCGAGTTTGCGCAAAACCTCGGTGATCTTGTCGGTGTCGCCAGCGGTAAAAAGTTCGGCGAGGTACTCGACGGGAATGCGCAGCGCGTCGATGGCGCCAAAGAGGTTGCCGTTGTCTTCGGCATCGTGGCCCTGTTCGCTCAGGAGATCGACAATGGGAGACAGCGGGGGCACGTACCAGACCATGGGCATCGTGCGATACTCCGGGTGCAGCGGTAACGCCACCTTGTACACCTTCGCGAGAGCGTACACGGGCGATTTCCGTGCGGCGTCCAGCCAATCGCTGGGAATGCCTTGGTCGAGGGCGGCAGCGGCCACTTCGGGGTCGTTCGGGTCGAGGAGCACGTCCATCTGCGATTCGTACAGGTCGGTGACATCCGTCACCGCTGCGGCGTCGGTGACGCGGTCGGCGTCATAGAGGAACAAGCCGAGATAGCGGAGGCGCCCGACACACGTTTCGGAGCAGACTGTGGGGAGGCCAATTTCCACCCGCGGATAACAGAAGGTGCACTTCTCGGCTTTGCCGGTTTTGTGGTTGAAGTAGATCTTCTTGTACGGGCAGCCGGTGATGCACTGGCGCCAGCCGCGGCACTTGTCCTGATCGACGAGCACAATGCCGTCTTCCACGCGCTTGTAGATGGCACCGGATGGACACGATGCCATGCAGGAAGGGTTGAGGCAGTGCTCACAGATCCGCGGAAGGTAGAACATAAAAGTTTGTTCAAAGGCGAACTTAATCTTGTCCTCCGACTCCCTCCGCACCTTCTCCACGATGGGGTCAAGGTGACCCATCTCAGGGGCGCCGCCGAGGTCGTCGTCCCAGTTCGCCGACCAACTGATTTTGGTGTCCTCGCCCGTGATCAAGGATTTCGGGCGGGCCACTGGGAAGTCGTCTCCCAGCGGTGCGTCGATCAGTGTTTTATAGTCATAGGTCCAGGGCTCGTAATAATCCTTCAACTCGGGCTGCACGGGGCTTGCGAAGATTCCGAAAAGCTTCTTCAGGCGTCCGCCCCCCTTCAGCACAAGTCGGCCCTTCTTGTTTAGCTGCCAACCGCCCTTCCACTGTTCCTGGTCCTCGTAGCGACGCGGGTACCCCTGCCCCGGCCGGGTTTCCACGTTGTTGAACCAGACATATTCGGTTCCGGCGCGATTCGTCCACGCCTGTTTGCAGGTCACCGAGCAGGTGTGGCACCCGATGCATTTGTCGAGGTTCATCACCATGCCCATTTGAGCCATCACGCGCATCAGTACCGCACCTCCTGGGAACGCTTTCGGATTGTGGTGACCATGTCACGCTGGTTCCCGGTTGGGCCCAGATAGTTGAAGGCGTACGACAGCTGCGCATACCCGCCAATTAGGTGGGTGGGTTTGACGAGCAGGCGGGTGGGCGAGTTGTGAATTCCGCCCCGGCGGCCCGTCGCCTCCGACTTGGGTACATCGATTGTGCGCTCTTGCGCGTGGTAAACGTAAACGACTCCCGCGGGCATCCGATGGCTGACCACGGCGCGGCACACGTACACGCCGTTGAAGTTGACACACTCGATCCAGTCATTGTCAGAGACCGAGATGGCCGCCGCATCCATGGGGCTAATCCAAGCCGTCGGTCCTCCCCTCGATAGAGACAGCATAAAAAGGTTGTCCTGATATTCTGAGTGGATCGACCACTTCGAGTGCGGAGTCAGATAGCGCACTGTGATCTCGGTTGTTCCGTTCGGGCCAAACCGAGGTTCGCCAAACAGGCGCTGCATATCCAGCGGTGGTCGGTAAATCGGGAGGGCCTCCCCGAGGTCGCGCATCCAGTCGTGGTCGAGGAAGAAGTGCATCCGGCCGGTGAGGGTGTGCCAGGGTTTCAGCCGCTCGACGTTGATCGTGAACGGGGAATACCGACGCCCACCAGTCTCCGACCCGGACCACTCAGGCGAAGTGATGACAGGGACGGGCCCCGCTTGCGTCTGCGCAAAGGTCACCCGCTTCTCTTCGGATCCCTCGGCAAGGTCGACGAGCTTCATGCCGGTCTGCTCTTCCAGTTCGCGAAACCCCTGCACGGCCAGTTCGCCATTGGTGGTGCCGGAAAAGCTCAGGATGGCCTGGGCGAACTTCGCATCGGTATCGATGGCCGGGCGGCCGTTCCCCGCACCACCGAGCATCACCCCGTTGCTTCGGGCGAGCCGCTCGATCTCGTGCCCCATCCGATAGGTGATGTTCTTCACGGTGAAACCGCGTTCCTCCGCGAGGGGTCCAACCGTGGCTAGCTTCTCCGCGATAGCGGTGTAGTCCCGTTCGACGATCGAGAAGACAGGCATATTCTGACCGGGGACCGCCGGTATATCGGTGTTCCGCCAGTCGCGCACCACTCCACCCGGCTGCGCTATCTCCCCCGGCGTATCGTGTTGCAGCGGCACACTGACCAGGTCCCGTCGGGTGCCGAGGTGCGTCACCGCCTGCCGGGAAAACTCCTCGGCGAGCAGTCGAAACGTGTCAAAGTCGGTTTTCGCCTCCCACGGTGGGTCGATTGCGGGGCTGAAGGCGTGCACGAAGGGGTGCATGTCGGTAGAGGAAAGGTCGTGTTTTTCGTACCAAGTTGCAGCCGGAAAGACGATGTCCGACAACAGTGTGGTTGACGTCATCCGGAAATCAGCTGAGACGAGCAGGTCCAGTTTTCCTTCCGGAGCCTCGTCGTGCCATTTCACATCACGCGGTCGGGCAGCGTTCATGTGGTCGGCACCCATCACGTTGTTGTGAGTGCCGAGAAGGTTGCGCAAAAAGTACTCGTTGCCCTTGGCAGATGAGCCGAAAAGGTTGGAGCGCCAGAGCACCAGGGTGCGCGGCCAATTTTCGGGAGCGTCGATATCGTCGATGGCGGGGGTCAGCCGCCTGCTTTTGAGGGCATCGGCGATCCAGGTGGGGGCGTCGGGCGCCTCCCCCGCATCCACCGCCGCTTGCGCCTCATCGGCGAGGTCAAGCGGGTTGCGGTCGAACTGAGGGTAGAACGGCATCCAACCGAGCCTGTTCGACTGCGCGATCGTGTCCGCGGTGTGCATACCGTCGAAGTGCCCATCAGCGAGAGGGGACTTGAGCGAGTCGGCCGAGTACCCATCTGAGCGCCATTGGTCGGTGTGCATGTACCAATACCCGGTACCGATCATGGTGCGCGGCGGTCGACTCCAGTCCAGAGCGTTAGCGAGAGAAATCCATCCCGTGATCGGACGGGTTTTCTCTTGGCCGACGTAATGCGCCCATCCGCCGCCGTTTCGCCCCATACATCCGGTGAGCATCACGAGCGAGAGAACCGCACGGTAGGTGGCGTCACCGTGGAACCACTGGCAGATACCGGCCCCCATAATGATCATGGACCGCCCCTTCGATTCCTCAGCGTTGCGGGCAAATTCTCGCGCCACCCGGATGCACGCGGCGGCCGGCACGCTCGTGATCTCCTCCTGCCAGGCCGGCGTGTACGGCGTCGACGCGTCGTCGTAGTCGGTCGCCCAGTCGCCCGGCAGTCCTGGACGCCCAACCCCGTATTGAGCGAGCATCAGGTCGAACACCGTGGTTACCAGGTGCCCGGCCACTCGCCGGACGGGAACGCCGCGAGTCACGATCGACCCCTCCCCGGAGGGTGCCTCGAAGCAGGGCATCCGGATCTCAGCGGTCTCCGGGGGCTGGCCTGAGACGGACTCGTCGAGAAGGCTCAACGCCGGGTCGACACCCTCGAGGTCGAGGTTCCACTTGCCCTTACCCGCTTCACCGTACCGGTAGCCGATGGAACCATTGGGCACCACGGGAGCGCCAGTGGCTGAGTCAAGCAAGACCGTTTTAAACGCAGCATCCGGAATATGCGCCTTGTCGGGCAAGTCAGCCGCCATCAAAAATTTCGTGGGCACCAGCCCACCGCCAGCGTGCTCCTCGAGCCGGACAAGGAAGGGCAGATCTGTGTAGCGGCGCACATAGCCGCTGAAATAGGGCACCTGCCGGTCGACGAAGAATTCCTTGAGCATCACGTGCCCCATCGCCATCGCAAGCGCCGCGTCAGTGCCGGCCTGGGCGGGCAGCCACTCGTCGGCGAACTTCGTATTGTCGGCATAGTCGGGGCTGATCGCGACCACCTTTGTGCCGCGATACCGCACCTCCGCCATAAAGTGCGCGTCAGGCGTGCGCGTCACGGGAACGTTTGATCCCCACATCATCAGATAGGTGGAATCCCACCAGTCACCTGATTCAGGCACGTCTGTCTGGTCGCCGAACACCTGCGGAGAGGCCACGGGAAGGTCGGCATACCAGTCGTAAAAAGACGTCATCACCCCGCCGATGAGCTGGATGAACCGGTTACCCGCCGCGTGCGACACCATAGACATGGCCGGGATCGGGGAGAACCCGGAACACCGATCCGGACCGTACTTCTTGATCGTGTGGACGTGGGCGGCGGCGGCGATTTCGATCGCCTCCTGCCACGGAATCCGGACGAGCCCGCCCTTCCCTCGCGCTTGCTGGTAGCAACGACGTCGTTCAGGGTCGTCCACAACGTCGGCCCAAGCGAGCACGGGGTCCTGGAGACGAACCTTCGCCTCACGGTACATTTCGACGAGAACTCCACGGGCGTACGGATACCGCACCCGCGTGGGTGAGTAGGTGTACCAACTGAACGCCGCACCACGGGGGCACCCCCGCGGCTCGTACTCCGGACTGTCGGGGCCCACCGACGGGTAATCCGTCTGCTGCGACTCCCAAGTGATAATGCCGTCCCGAACGTAAACCTTCCACGAACACGACCCCGTGCAGTTCACCCCGTGGGTGGAACGCACCACCTTGTCATGGCTCCACCGGTCGCGGTAGAACACATCGCCCTTGCGCCCGCCTTCACGGAACACTGCGCGCCCATCATCTGTTTGGTCCCACCGAGTGAAAAAACGGCCTAGCGCCAACATGGTGTCCGACGCTTTTCCGTCCAAACCGGCAGGCACTGGAGCAGCTGCCATGGGGAGATTCTATATATCGCCCTTGCAGTCCGCTAGTGGTGCCCGTGAACGCGGATGATCAACACCTAACACGAGACTGTCATCCTGGGAAACAGGGTTGAACCGGGTTTCTCAAAAACACCTCACTTCTTAATCCAGGACGCCATGGATAGTAGAGCTAAGTGTTCGCACTGACGTCGGTTGAGAAGACGTACTTCAGCAGCGTCCGCAAGGAAGTGCGCCGTGCGTGGAGGGCTGCGGCTCGCCAGGCAATTCGTTTCGGCGTCCGACGGTTTTAAGCTGCCCCTTCCGCGGAGCGGTGATGGTGACACGGTTTGCCTCTGTGCTCATCAGCTCAGCGTTCTCCCAGCGAACCCCTATTGTCTCTATTGCACATTTCGATTGCCTCCAACGAACCGCCCCGATTAAGAGGAGAGACCATGCCCTTCATCACCGCCCCGGATCACAACGGTCCCGACGTCGAACTGCACTACGAAGACGTCGGAGCCGGTAAGCCCGTCGTACTGATCCACGGTTGGCCCCTGAGTAGTAGGTCCTGGGAGGGGCAGGTACCCGCACTGGTCGAGGCCGGCTACCGGGTCATCACTTTTGACCGTCGCGGGTTCGGCCAGTCGTCACAGCCTTGGGATGGGTACGACTACAACACGTTCGCCGCCGACCTGAAGGCCGTGATCGATACCCTCGATCTGCGGGAGGTCACCCTCGTCGGATTCTCGATGGGCGGTGGAGAGCTCGCTCGATACGTCAGTACCTATGGCACCGCCCGCATCGCCAAGCTCGTCTTCGCCAGCGCCGTGCCGCCTTACCTCTGGAAATCGGATGACAACCCTGACGGGGGCGTCGACGCCGATTTGGCTCAATGGTTCCACGACGGCTTGACCGGAGACCGGCCGGCGTTCCTGCACGAATTTTTGCAGATGTTCTTCACCGCCGGCAAGCCGTCCCCGGTCAACACTCCAAAGGTTAGCTCCGAGCAGATTGCCTATAATCTCGACATCGCTCAACTGGCATCGCCGAAGGGGACGCTCGACTGCGTAACCGCATTCTCCACTACCGACTTCCGCGACGACCTTACGAAAATCACGGTGCCGACTCTGGTCATCCACGGTGACTCCGACACCATCGTGCCATTCGAGGTGAGTGGCAAACGTACTCACGAGGCCATTGCCGGCAGCAAACTCGTCGTGATCACAGACGCCCCGCACGGGGTCACCGTTTCGCACAAGGACGAATGGAACCAGCACGTACTCGCATTCCTCGCGAAATAGCCAACCGCGTAAGGACCTCGCCGACGGGGTTACGTACCCTTTAAGCAGGATTATTTCGCCTTGTGATAGGTCGTAGCCATGCATGAATAGCCCGACACTAAAGTCTTGTCCCGGGCTTTCTTATCCGCGTCCTTCCGAGCCAGAGCGGCCGCGTCGGCCTCCAATGCAGCGCGCGCCTCGGCAAGTTTCACCAGGCGGGACTCCCGCCGCGCGAGCTCCGGCGGCAACTCATCGCCGCGTTTGTCTTTCCCGAACCGCGCATTCTCGGCAACGCCGATCGCGTCCGCGTCAGCCAGCAGCGCGGAGACTTCAGCGGCGAGGACCTTCTGCTTCTCTGTCAACCGACCGTGACTCATCGCCTTGCGCAGGGACGCGTTCGCGCACACCTTCGTGCCGTCCAACGCGACCTGCCCGAGCGACACCATCCCGGCAGTGCGGCCGAGTTCCAACGCCTGCAAGAACACGTTCCCCAAGCTGGAGAGGTGGCGTTTCCGGAACTGGGCAATGGAACGAAAATCTGGGGCCTGCTGCGCGGCCAACCAGCGAAACGCGACCATATCCACGCGGACCCGTGCCAGCTCCCGCGATGACCGGATCCCGACGCAATACCCGTAGAGCAGGACACGCACCATCAGCCGGGGGTCATACGGCGGCTGTCCCTTCGCCTTTGCATACGACGCGTAAACCTTCGTCAGGTCGAGCTGGGTTTCGACGATATCCGCGATGAAGGGAGAGAGGTGATTCTGCGGCAACCACTCAACCAGCGATGTGGCACCAACATCACCGCCGCCGGCTCGAACACTCAAAACCGTTTATTCACATTAGCGCCAGCCTCAACACCGTCATCCACGACCAGGTCAACATGCTCAAGCTTCGTCCCGGGAAACAGACCATCCGAATCGCTCACAAGTAGTTTTCCAAACCCCATACCAAAGCCCGGGAACGCGACCGGCGTTTTAAACACTGCTACGACTGGCCCACGCTCCTAAGGCTTGTCGCTGACCCCGTTGCCGAGTCCGGGGACTCCCCCGCGCTACCCCGACTGCTCGCCGAACTGAAGGTTTCCGTGTTGCCTTCCAAGGATGCCCAGACCGGGTCCGCGCGGACAAGGCGTACCCGTGCCGGGTCATCTGCACCCAACTATGCAACCGCAGCATCCCTCGCGGTCACCAAGCCCGACGACCAGATTGGACACGCGTTGTGCCGAGGATCCCGCGGCAGGCGCCCGCCACGATTGGACAGCGATTATTGCGCCACCCCTGTGGCGCTGCGCGCGCTTCCCGTATAGGTCACCGCGGTGGCGTTGGTCGTCTCTACGCTTCGGTCAGACGGTGTCGGCGCAGAACCGCCCATGTTCCGCGTCGCTGGCCGCGCTGAGCCCGCAGTCAGAGCCATTGCCGTCACCCGCGCAGAGGTTGTGCGGCCAGCACCCAGCTGGCCGCACAACTCCTCGGTTCAGTGGATGGTGATGTTGCCGCCCCTGAGGGCCACCGGCGTCGAACCCGTGGTGAAGACCACGGTACCGGAGGGGTTCTTGATCACGACCTTGATCGTGTCGCCCTTCTTCCCCCCTGAGGCCCCGTTGTCCACGACCGACACCTGGAAGGTGTAGCCCGCGATGCCGTTCCACTTCCCGCCGCCGGTCCACGTCGCCGTGTTCCCTGAGACGACCAGGCTGATCGCGGTGTTGCCGTGGAACTTGGCCTTGTCGGCCTTGGCGCGCAACTGGAACTGTCCCTTGAAGCCGGTGGCTTCGGGGATCACGTTGAACCCGAATGACGTACGGCCCGTCGAGATGGATGTCCAACCGCCACCGGTCACCTTGGCCCCGGCGGCCTGGACGGTGACCAGCGTGTCGGCAGCAGTCGCAGATCCCAGGTAGTAGTCGTTGCCAGCGAACTCGGCCTTGACCGCGTACACGCCCGAGGCGAGCGGCACGGTGATGCTGGCCACTCCGCTGGCGTTGGTCGTCGCGGAGAACGTCTGCGTCACCATGTTCGAGTCGGTCACGGTAAAGACGACCGTCTTGTTCGACAGGTCACCGAGAGTCGAGTCAAGCTCACCCAGAGTGGCGGACAACGTCGTGCTGGCCATCGTGGCAATCAACGTCTCGCCGTTGTAGGCCAAGGTGGAGTCCTCCTTCGCCACCGTCACGGAGTCGGTGTCGGACGAGGCTGCAAATCCTGCATCGCCTGCGAACGAGGTTGTCACCTGGTACGCCCCGGGGGGCTGCGACACGGCGATCGAACCGCTGGCCGTTCCGGCGGCGCCGGTTGAGCCCGCGGTCGACTGCGTCCCCAGGGTGAACGTCAGGTCCTTGCCGCTCACGGCGGCATCGGGATCGGCCGTTGTGTCGGTCAAGACGCCGGACAGTCCGATTGGGTCGGAGTACTGGACTGTCGTGGACCCGGTGTAGGCGGTGTTTGCCGCCGCTGGCCCGGAGACCACGCAGTCAGGGTCGGCACCGTCAACGAGCCCATCTCCGTCGTTGTCGACCGAGTCGTTGCAGATCTCCGGCTTCGTGGTGGTGATCCCGCTGGCGCTGAGCACGACCCAGCTGTCGAGGATAGTGTCGCTTCCGTCCGCGATGGCCAGCTTCATTGTGTTGGTCTCGCCGTTGTTGACGGCAGACTCGCATACCAGTCCAACGGTGAGTCCGTCGGCCTGCGTGTCTATCGTTGGCGTTCCATCGCTCAGATCGTTGTTCCGGTACAGCTGTGGGCGTACTGGGTCGGTGCCCAGCGGTTTGCCGCCATTGATTGTGTTGATCGACACCGGGACGTCATCCACCGTCGCGCAGTTCTGGCCGTTGACGAAAAAGGCGAAGGTGTCGTTGAACGAACTGTTCGAGAACTCGTTGTACTCCTCAGAGGCGAAGACGTAACTCACGTACACCGTCGCCGCGTTGGGGACGAAGTCGAAGGTCAGCACCGAGGCGTCGAATGTCTGGAATCCGGCCAGCGTCGTGAGGTCAGTGTCTCCCGCGCCCCCGAAGGTGGTGGTGGTGCCGTCTGCGTCGTTCGGGCCGACGATGGATGCCACCTCGCCCGACGACAGGATGACACCCGAGTCGAAGCCGAAGACGGTGGGATCGGTCTCGGCGAAGGTCCCCGCCGCCCGTTCGTCTCCGGTGTAGGTGACGTTGCTGACGGACACGCCCTCGCCCGCCAGCGCCTGCGCCAGTTCGAGCGGGGTCTGTGGGCCGGTGAGGTTCGCAGTGGTGGTGGCGGCGTTGGCTGGTCCCGTTCCCAGGACCAACATCGATGCCGCGAGCGCAATCGCTACCGCGCCTGAAATTAGCCTTGATTTCACGATCGTGCTCCCTCGTCTCGGTTGTTGCCGCGGGCGTTCTCGAGGCAGTGCTCCTTCGCCCGTGGCAGGGGGTCATCTCCCTTTTTCGGGAGCTAGTTTCGGCTCCCTTTTGGGGAGGTGACCTTCCGTAAATTAGGCCTACCTCCCAACCATGGCTAGGAGCGTGGGTCAGTAACGGCAAAGTTTAAAACGCCGGTTGATTTGCCGGGCTTGGCGTGTTGGTCTGGGAAAATTGCTTATGAGCGATTTAGGAGGTCTGTTTCCTGCGGCTGAACTTGAGCACGTTGATCCGGTCGTTGATGACGGTGTTGAGGCTGGTGCTGGAGTGAACAAGAGGTTTCGGGCGTTCGAGCCGGCTTGCGTCGTATGCGAAGTCGAAGGGGCAGCCGCCGTATGACCCCAGGTTGATGGTGCTTGTCCTGCTCTACGGGTATCGCGTCGGGGTTCGATCGTCGCGGGAGTTGTAACGGGTCTTCGTGGACGTGGTCGCGTTTCGGTGTTTGGCCGCGCAGCAGGCACCAGATTTTCGTTTGATCGCCCGGTTTAGGAAACGGCACCTCTCCGGCCTGGACAACGTGTTCTTGCACTCGTTGGAACTGTGCCGTGCGGCCGGGATGGTGTCGCTCGGGCAGGTCGCGTTGGACGGCACGAAAGTGCGCGCGAACGCGTCCAGACGCAAGGCCATGAGTTACGCCCTGGTGACAGAGAAGCAGAAAGTCCTCGCCGACGACGTCTCCGCCCTCCTGGCCGACGCGGACGCGATCGATGGGGCTGAGGATGCCCGGTTCGGGAAGGATAAACGCGGCGACGAACTGCCGCCCGAGCTCGCCAGGCGGGAGTCGCGTCTGGTGAAACTGGCGGAAACGCGCGCCGCGTTGGAGGCCGACGCGGCCGCTCGGGCACGGCAAGACGCGGAGAAGAAAGCTCGGGAGGAGGACGACGATGACGACACTGCCCTGCAGAAGGGTGAGGCGGCGGCGAAGAACGCGGTCGTCGCTCCGAAGGCTCAACGCAACTTCACCGGCCCGGACGCACGGATCATGAAGACCGTCGACGGGTCCTTTCACTATGCCTACAACGCACAAGCCATCGTGGACGGGGAACATCAAGTCATCGTCGCGACGACGCTGACGGATATTGCTGTGGATGTGGAACAGGTCGTTCCACTGATCGAGAAACTCCATGCCACGGTAGGTGTCCTGCGCCAGCAGATCCTCGCAGATGCGGGGTATTGCTTAGCAGCGAATCTGGACTACGCCAAGACCGTCGAGGCGGCCAGCGGCGGCCGGACCGAGTTTTTCATCGCGACCGGCCGGGTCAAGCACGGTGAACGTTTTCCGGAGGTTCCCCGCGGATGGATCCCCGCCAATGCGACGTTGCGGGAGCGGATGGGCCGGAAATTGAAGACGAAGAAGGGCCGCGCCGTTTACACACGGCGCAAAGCGATCGTTGAGCCCCTATTCGGGCAGCTCCACACCCGGTAAGGAAAATTTGTACTGCTGCGCGGGTTGGAACAGGCAGCCCACGAGTGGGACTTGATCGCTGACTGCCACAACCTGATGAAGCTACACACCCTGCAAGCCAAGGTCCGCTTGGCCGCGCACAACGCCCTGACAGCCCGCCCAGCAACCCAAAAACCCGGCGGATCCGCCCTGACGGGGGCAGCGACCCCGGCTTGCGCCGTCAGTGCGCTCGTGGCCCCGTTTTCGATCGGCACAAGGACAAAAGCACAGCCACAGTCCCTGACGATTGCGCCGGCAAAGTCCCACCCAACAGACGATATCGACCGCCATTTCGTGCAATCAACATCATTCGCCGGGGTCAAAGGCGGTCAGGACGGCGGCAACAGGTAGCCGCGCAGGAACTCATCGAATGCGGCGGGCATGTCGACGCTCCCGTCGAGAAGCCACTGCTGCTGGAGCCCGTCCATCACGGCAGTGATGAGACGCGAGGCATGCCGCACGTCGAGGTCGGTGCGCACGAGGCCGTCGCGCTGTGCCTCGGAGAGCACGCGCTCGGTGTCGGCGGCCGTCGCCGCGTACCGTTCGACGAAGTACTCGTGCACCGGATACTCATAGTCCGTGGCCTCGGCGGAGATGACCGTGTATAGCGATGTCAGCCCGCGCGTGGTCTGGTTGTAGGCGACGACCTTGCGCATCTGCTCGAGAAGTGTGATCTCGCTAACATCGCCGACGGCAGCGCGCACGCGCTCGTCGCGCTGTCTCAACACCTCCGTGAACAGGTCTTCCTTCGAGGCGAAGTGGTGCAGCACCCCCGCGGGGGTCAGCTGGACGCGCTTGGCGATCTCACGCAGTGAGCCGCTGTGGAAGCCGCTCTTACCGAACACGAGAAGCGCGGCATCCAGGATTTCCTGACGTCGGGCTTGGCCCTTGGGGTAGCTGCCGCGCTTGCGGTCCTGAGTGTCCGTCATAGAAGAAACCTATCGTATGTAAGGTTTTTGGGCTAGGGTCGAAACTCAACGAGGGGCTTCACCCCTCTGCGGCCGTTACGAGCAGTCGCAACTCTGCCATACGGCAGGAGTCGAACCAATGGAGGCACGACATGAATCGATGGGGATCAATCGCGGCAATGGGCCTGGTGGGGGTTATCGCCCTGACCGGCTGTGGCCGTGCCGAAGGCGGGAGTACCGCCACGAGCGGCGCCGCAATCGACGACAAGCCGGCAACGGGCGAAGTCACGTTCTGGGCGATGGGCAACGAGGGCGAAGTACTCGACCAGCTCGCGACCAAGTTCGAGGACGAGAATCCGGATGTCACGATCAACGTCACTGCGGTGCCGTGGGATTCCGCGCACGACCGCATCGCCACGTCGATCGCCGGCGGCGAGACCCCGGACATCTCGATGCTCGGCACGACCTGGGTCGGCGAGTTCGCTGCAACCGGTGCTCTCGAGCCCACCCCGGAAGGCCTCGTCGACGAGGCATCCTTCTTCGAGGGCTCTTGGAGCACCGCGGTCGTCGACGACGTCGCCTACGGTGTGCCGTGGTACGTCGACTCGCGTGTTCTCTACTATCGCACCGACCTCGCCGAGGCCGCCGGCGTCGAGGCGCCCACCACGTGGGACGAGTACAAGGCCTTTGCCCTGGCGCTCAAGGGCGGCGGCGCCACGTCGGGCGTCTCCCTTCCGCCCGGCGGATTCGACTCCTGGCAGTACGTTGCCCCTCTCGCCTGGCAGGCCGGCGGCGATATCCTGAACGAGGATGGCACCGAGTTCACGTTCGACACCCCAGAGTGGGCCGAGGCGTTCGAGTTCTACAAGAGCTTCTTCGACGAGGGCGCCTCCGAGGCGGTTCGCCTCGAGGGCGGCGAGATCGAACAGAAGTTCATCGACGGATCGGTCGGCTCGTTCTTCAGCGGCCCGTTCCACGTCGGACTGCTCCGTGAGCAGGGCGGCCCGGACTTCGCCGACAAGTTCGCCGTCGCCCAGGTTCCCGGAGCCGACACCCGCACGAGCTTCACGGGAGGCGGCAACCTCACCGTCTTCGGCGACAGCGAGAACCGTGACGCGTCGTGGAAGTTCGTGCGCTGGCTCAGCCAGCCCGAGACGCAGCTCGAGTGGTACGACATCTCCACCGACCTCCCCTCGGTGCAGGCCGCGTTCGAGGATCCGATCTTCACCGACGACCCCTACCTGAGCGTGTTCGCCGCGCAGCTCGCCGACTCGAAGGCGCCGCCCGCGATCCCGACCTGGGCCCAGGTGTCTGCCGTCATTGACCAGGAGCTCGAGAAGGTCACGCGCGGTGACCAGACCGTCGACGCCGCCCTCAAGACGATCCAGCAGCAGGCGGACACGATCGGCACCGGCAACTAGCCATGGCCGTCTTCGCACCAGAGACCGGGCGGGCGCCCTCACCGCGTCCGCCCGCGCCGCCTGCGCCGACGGCGCTTCGACGCTCGCCCGGTCGGCGCAAGATGACCTGGATCGCGTGGGGCTTTGCCGCCCCTTTCATGATCCTGTTCGTGGTCTTCATGGCCGGCCCGATCTTCGCGTCCTTCGTGATGAGCTTCACCGACCTCACGACCCGCGACCTTCGATCGCCGTTCAACGTGAACTTCATCGGCCTCGAGAACTACCTAAACCTCTTTCAGGACCCCCGGTTTCTCAAGGCCCTCTCCAACACCGCGGTCTTTGTGATTGTGGGCGTCCCGCTCACGATCGTTCTCGCCCTGCTCGTGGCCCTCGCCCTCAACAACGGCATCAACAAGTTCCGCACCGTGTTCCGCGTGGGCTACTACGCCCCCGTCGTCACGAGCATCGTGGCGATCGCGATCGTCTGGAAGTTCATCCTCCAGCCGGACGGGTTGCTCAACGGGTTTCTCTCGATCTTCGGAGTCTCCGGCCCCAACTGGCTCGAAGACACCACGTTCGCCCTCCCATCGCTCATTGCCATGGCGATCTGGCGCAACATCGGAACCCTCATGGTGATCTTCCTCGCCGGGCTCCAGGGCGTGGGGCAGGAGCAGCTCGAGGCAGCCATGATGGACGGCGCCGGTCCGGTTCAGCGATTCTTCAACGTCGTCGTGCCTGCCCTGCGACCGACCCTGCTGTTCGCGGCGGTCATCACCGGCATCGGGTTCCTGCAGTTCTTTGAGGAGCCCTTCGTGATGACCCGCGGCGGGCCGCTCGACGCGACCCTCTCGACCGCGATGTACACGTTCAACCAGTTCGGATTCGGCAACTACTCCTATGCCTCCGCAGCCAGTTACGTGCTGTTCCTCGGCATCGTTGTCCTGTCGCTCGTGCAGTTCCGATTCCTCCGACAGAAGGACTGACCATGATGAGACGCAAACCGAGATGGTGGCTCTACATCGTGCTCGTCACGGGATTCGTCGCGATGATTTTCCCGTTTATCTGGATGCTACTCGGCTCGTTCAAGACGAACGCCGAGATCCGCAGCGCCCCACTGAACTTCTTCCCGGAGAACCCGACGCTCGAGAACTACGTGCAGCTCTTCGGGCGGCTCGACTTCACGACCTACTTCACCAACAGCGTTGTCGTCGCGGTCTTCGTGACGCTTGGCAACATCGTGTTCTCGTCAATGCTGGGCTACGCGCTCGCGAAGCTTGAGTTCGCCGGCAAGAAGGTGCTGTTCGGTCTTGTGCTCGGCACGCTCATGGTGCCGGGCGTCGTGACCTTCGTGCCGCTGTTCGTGCTCACCTCGAACCTCGGCCTCGTGAACTCGTACCCCGGCCTCATCCTGCCGTTCCTGATCACGCCGCTCGGCGTGTTCCTGATGCGGCAGTTCATCCTGAGCCTTCCCGACGACATTATCGAGGCCGCCAGGATCGACGGTGCCAGTGAGTGGCGGATCTTCCTCCGGGTGATCATGCCGCTGTGCGGACCGGCCGTCGCAACCCTTGCGATCCTGACCTTCCTGGGCAGCTGGAACAACTTCCTCTGGCCGCTCGTTGTCGCCACGAGCGAGGACAAGTACACGCTTCCGGTCGCCCTCGCGCTCTATTCGGTCGGCCAGAACGCCTCGCAGTACGGCCTGATGATGGCGGGCGCCGTCGTGGTCGTAGTGCCCGTGCTCGCAATCTTCATCGCCCTGCAGCGCTACTTCGTTCAGGGCATCGCCCTGACCGGGATCAAATAGTAAGGAACACAATGACTTTTCCCAACGGATTTCTGTGGGGTGCCGCCACTGCGCCGCACCAGGTCGAGGGCAACAACACTTCCAGCGACTGGTGGCTGCGCGAGCACGGGCAGCTGCCGAGCCCGCATCCGGTCGAGTCGCCGAGTGGCGATGCCGCGGACAGCTACCACCGCTACCCGGAGGACATGCGCCTGCTCGCCGAGGCCGGGCTCACGAGCTACCGGTTCGGCATCGAGTGGGCCAGGATCGAGCCAGAGGAAGGCTTCGTCTCCCGGGCGCAGCTCGACCACTACCGCCGGATGATCGACACGGCGCTCGGCCTCGGACTCACGCCCATGGTCACACTGCACCACTTCACCAACCCCGCGTGGCTCGCGCGGGACGGCGACTGGCGCAACCCCGCGGTCGTCGACCGGTTCGCGCGTTTCGTCGAGTCGGCTCTGCCGATCCTCTCCGACGTCGACCTCGTCTGCACGATCAACGAGCCGAACATGGTCGCCATCATGGCGAACTCGCGCGAGGCGTTCCCGCACGTCGGCCTCCGGGCCGGCGACCCCGTCGTCACCGAGAACCTCATCGCCGGACACACGCGCGCGGTCAACATCCTGCGCGGCGCCGGCAAACGCGCCGGGTGGTCGGTCGCGACGCAGGCCTACCAGCCCGAGCCGGGCGCCGAGCAGGCGGCCGACGACTACGGATACTCGCGCGAAGACGTCTTCATGGACGCAGCGCGCGGTGACGACTGGATCGGCATCCAGGCCTATACACGCACGAAAATCGGCGCGAACGGGCCGATCGCGATTCCGGCTGCTGCGGAGCGCACCCTCACCGGTTGGGAGTACTACCCCGGAGCGATCGAATTCGGCATCCGCCGCTCCTGGCAGCGCAACGGTGGCGTACCGATCTACGTGACGGAGAACGGCATCGCGACCGCCGACGACGCGCGCCGCATCGACTACACGACGGGAGCGCTCGAGGGGATTCTGAGTGCCATCGCGGACGGCATCGACGTGCGCGGCTACCTGCACTGGAGCGCGCTCGACAATTACGAGTGGGGCAGCTACGCGCCCACCTTCGGGCTCATCGGCTGGGACGCCGAGACGTTCGAGCGCCACCCCAAGCCAAGCCTGGCGTGGCTCGGAGAGGTCGCCCGGGCCGGGCGGCTCTCAACCTCAACACCGTTCAGTTAAGCGTTCTCGTGTTGCGTTGTGGTTATGCGCGTACAGGGTGGGTGAAGCCGGTCTCCGACCGTCGGTTGCCGGATGTTTTGTCGGTTAGTTTGTTGACCCGGGTGTTCCCGGCTGATGTCATCGACGAGGTGGTCCAGGCCGCGGGGCGGACTGTGCAGCGAAACCGGTCGTTGTCGGCGCGGGTGATGACGTATTTTTTAATCGGGATGGGCTTGTATGCCGAAGAGTCCTACGAGGACGTGTTTGCTCAGCTCACGGATGGGCTGTCGTGGTCGTCTGGTTGGTCCGAGGCGTATGCGCCGCCGTCGAAGTCCGCCATCTTTCAGGCGCGTCAGCGGCTGGGGTTTGAACCGGTTCGGGACCTGTTTGCCCGTGTCGCACAGCCGCCGGCAGGTCCTGACACGCCGGGGTCATGATTGGCTGGATGGCGTTTGATGTCCATCGACGCGACGATTCTGGATCTGGCGGACAGCGTGGTGAATGCTGAGTTCTTTGGTCGCCCACCCGTCAGTCGCGGGGAGCAATCTGCTTTCCCGCAGGCACGGTTGGTGGCGTTGGCTGAGTGCGGAACGCATGCCAGTCTGGACGCGGTGATGGGCCCGTGCACGGCGTCGGAAGAGCTTGCCAAGTGGTTTGTGTAAGTGTTTCGGAATTGGTTGAGGTGTGGGTTGCTGGGTCTGGGTGGGCCAGGGCGAGCTGGTTGAGGGCGAGCTTCCAATTCGTGGTGATTTTGGCCTTCGACGAGGCGGCCTTCGGCCTTGCGTTTGGTCGTGCGGTTGCCTCCTCGTTCTTTGGCTCGGTCGCGGGCGCGTTTGTCTTCGATGTTGCAGATCGCCAGCCAGAGCATCTTGATCGCGGCCTCATCGTTGGGGAAGTTACCGCGGTTCTTCGTCACCTTCCGCAGCTGGTAGTTCAACGACTCAATGCTGTTAGTCCTGTAAATCACGCGTCTCAAATCGGGTGGAAGCGCGAGGAACGGAGTGAAGCGTTCCCACGCGTCCTCGAACGTTTTCACCGCTGCCGGGTACCGCATGCCCCGGGGTGATGACGCGGACGACGAAGCAGATCTCGCGCCCTACTTCATGCAATACGCCATGGACGAGATGCGAATCGTCATGACACCGAGGCTGCTCCGCCTACGACGCCTAGTGATCGGAGAGGTCAGCCGCTTCCCCGAACTGGCCCGAGCCCTATTCGAAAACGGTCCGCAACGATCGATCCAGTCATTGGCCATCGTCATCTCCAAGCTCGTACAGCGCGGACTCCTGAGCGCACCGAGCCCAGCAGTAGCAGCCACGACCCTGAATTGGCTGGTACTCGCCGCGCCGGTCAACGAAGCCATGCTCCTGGGCGACGACGCCATCCCGACTACCACCGCCATGAAGGCCCATGCAGCGGAGGCCACGCGTGTATTTCTCACCGCCTACGACAGCGATACCGCCGCTTAGCTTTGCGACTCACACACTTGTTCGGGGGTCTGTCGGACTGGTCTCCCGGCTGCTAGACAAAACCCGTATGGATGGTCGCCTGGGCGAATTGACGTGGGGCCACATGGGGCATGGTCCTAGAGACTGGAACCCGCCGGGATATTGGGACGCACCGAGGGCCGCCACATCGTCGATGAGCAGCTCGTCGAGGATGTCAGCGCGGGTGTGGGTGGCGCCCTTCCGTGGGTTCGCGCCGATGCTCCCGATCATGGCTTTGATGACGTCGCCGCCCTCTTCATTGGCCTTCGCGATCCGACCCCAGCGTCCGGCGGTATAGGCCGCGCCGACACCTGCAAATACCTGTCCCGCGGGCGGAAGGGCGAACGAACCGATGCTCGTGATCGTTCCCGCGACACCATCGGCGAGAGCCCACCTGTCGTCTGAGCTGACGTCGCCGTCCAACATCCCGTTGACGCCGGTAGCCATGTTGAGAACGCCCACACCGACCCCGAGAACCGAGAACACCGAAGCCCTTGCCGATCCGCGCTGTCTCCCGGCGAGATGCTGAACAGATACTGCAGCTCGTGCACCCAGAAACCGATGTCATCCACATTCGGGGACGCCGGCGTCGCGGGTAACGAAGACGTGGGGGTCATCGTTTCGGTATCGGTCATGTTCATCCTCTCCCGTGGAAAGTCGTACGGTCACGCATTCATTGCGATGTGGACATATGGCGGACGCCGCGAAGTATCGACGAGATGACGTCCCTCGTCGCTGGCGGGTACCAGTCCCCGGCGATGATCGACAGCAGACCCGTCTCTCCACGGTACGTGCCGTTGTTGCGCAGCAGGTCGATGACCGCCCCGATTCGGGGATCCGACACCGTTGCTGGCAGGGTCCGCGCCCGCGCCAGAACGGACTTGCGCTCGAGGAACACAGACTCGTCAGCGATCTCGAGTCGATCACGTCCGGTCGGATAGCCGCCGGTTTCGCGTACGACCCCGCGCTCGACGAGTGCCACATAGAGGTGGGGCACCACGGCGACAGTCACCGGCTGAAGCACCTTGTAGGCGAATGGGGGTCGTCGCCGAGCAGATACCGCTGCAAGGGCGTCATCCAACATGGCGGACCCGGTCGGCGAGTCGTCGACGACCACGAGGCGGGCGTTGTCAGCGGGCTCGGTTAGAAATCCGGCCTTCGGGTCTGTCAGGATGCGTCCTTCGAGCGCGAGTTCGATCAAAGCGCCGGCGCCCGGCATGATCTGGTCGGGTTCGAGCTGTCCCGGCCTCTGCTGGAGCATCAGCTGGATGTCTTCGGCGATGCTCGGCATCGACGTGGTGGCGTCTGTCATGGTCCTATTCTTTCAGGCCGACGGGGCAAGGTCACCATGGCCACGCATCCTCGACGAAGTCGCCTACTGCTTCGGCGCCATCAGAGACGGCATTTCCGACGTCCGATGCGACATCGGATACGACCCCCGCCGTCGCCTGTCCGAAGTCGCCGATCTTGTCGATCTCCCGATTTGCCGAATCGGGGAGGAGTCCCCAGCGGGAATGTCGCTGCTCAAGGTCGATGAGCTGCTGACTCTTTCTCCAGCGGACGGCCGAGGCTCATGGTTTGGCCCGGCGCCGGTAGATCGTGGGGCCCGTGTCTCCGAACTCCTGGAGGGAGTTCGATAGATCGAGGAGGTTCTCCAGCGACAGGCTGAGCCGGTCGAGTTTTTGTCACGACGAGCGGATCGCCGGTCCGGTTCGCTGAGCGAGCGCCTTGTGGCCTTGCCCACGGTTAGTGGATACGGGGTTACGCGGCTTTAGCGAAGACCGCGTTCTGGTTTGAGTATTGCAGTTCGAAGTCGATGGGGCTGATCTGGCCGAGGGATGTGTGCCGGCGGCGCCGGTTGTAGCGGTCTTCGATCCAGGCGCCGACTTCCCGGGATACCTTGTTGTTGCTGGGCTAGACGCGTCGGTGGTAGAACTCGGTCTGGAGCGTGGCGAAGAAACTTTCCGCCATCGCGTTATCCCAGCAGACCCCGGTATAGCCCATCGACCGGGTGATGCGGTGCGCTTTAGCGAACGCGGTGATCTGCGCTGACGCGTATTTGGTGCCGCAATCGGAAAGAAAGATCACCTGCTCGGGCCGCTCACCGCAGAGCGCCATGGCCATGACCAGGGCGTCCTGGATGAGGTCGGTTCGCATGTGGTCGGCGATGGCCCAGCCGATCACGCGGCGCGAGTGCGCGTCGATCACGGTGGCTAAATCAGCCACCCTTCCCAGGTCCTCAGGTGGGTGATATCGCCCACCAGACCTGGTTCAGAGCCCCGGTATCCCACTGCCGTTTGACGGCGTCGACCGGATAGGCGTCCTCGGTTTGGCTGACCGTGGTGGTGCGCCAGCGTTTGGGGCTGATGCTCACCAACCCAGGCGGCGCATGGTGCTGGCCACGGTCGCGCGCCGAGTTGCCCCTAACGTGGCGACAGCTTGCGAAGGGCACCGGCCTTATGCGCGGCTTCGGCATCCGTTTTCTCAGATTTCACGATAAATGCAGGGTCATCTTTCGAGGCGTGGAACGTTTTGCCCGCGAAGTCAAAATCGCTCGTCTTCTTCTCGATTACCTCCCCCTGAGTTCGCCCCTGAGACGTCGCCCAACTGACCCGGTCGCCTGTGCTGAAGTCTGTCATCCTTGAAGCATACGGACGGAGACGGACCTGGGCTAGATGTTGTTCCCACTGACGTTGTGAGCACGGTCGATGGGTGATTTGCCGCCGATGCCGGTATGGGGTCTGTGGTGATTGTAGCTATGGATCCAGTCTTGGTAGGTGGCTGCTCGGGCGGCGTCTGAGTTGTA